>VBCP01000089.1 GCA_005888925.1 Betaproteobacteria bacterium
AAAGGCGTGAAGAAGGTGGTGCAGGTGGGCGACAGCGCGGTTGCGGTCGTCGCCGACAGCTGGTGGCAGGCGAAGACGGCGCTCGATGCGCTGCCGATCGTGTGGGACGAGGGCGAAAACGCCAAGGTGTCGAGCGCCACCATCGCGGAGATACTGAAGGCGGGCCTGGATGCGGATCAGGCTTTCGTCGGCAACCAGAACGGCAACGCGAAAGAGGCGCTCGCCGGCGCGGCGAAGAAGGTGGAGGCGGTCTACGCCTATCCCTTCCAGAACCACGCCTGCATGGAGCCGATGAACATGACCGCGCGCTACACGCCCGAGCGCTGCGAAGTCTGGGGCCCGACGCAACACGGCGAGGCCGCTTTCGCAGCGGTCCTCGCTGCATCGGGGCTGCCCGCGGACAAGGTCGATGTCTACAAAACCATGCTCGGCGGCGGCTTCGGCCGGCGCGGCGGCTACCCCAACGACTACGTGACGCAGGCGGTGCTGATCGCCAAGCAGATGCCAGGCACGCCGATCAAGATGCTGTGGTCGCGCGAAGAGGACATGCTGCACGGCCGCTATCACCCGATCATGCAGTCCAGGCTCGTTGGTGGCCTCGACGCGAGCGGCAACCTCACCGGGCTGTACATGCGGCTCTCCGGGCAGTCGATCCTCGCCGCGGTGCGGCCGGAGGTGGTGCAGGCGCAGAAGGGCAGGGACCCGCTCAGCTTCCAGGGCGTCTTCGAGAGCGGCGAGCACTCGTTCAGCTACACGGTGCCGAACCTCCTGATCGACCATGCGATGCGCAACACGCATGTGCCGCCGGGCTTCTGGCGCGGCGTCAACATCAACCAGAACGCGATCTTCATCGAGTGCTTCATGGATGAGCTCGCCGAGGCGGCGGGGCAGGACGCGCTGGAGTTCCGGCGCAAGCTCCTCGCCGACAACCCGCGCGGCTGGGGCGTGCTCAAGGCCGCGGCGGACAAGATCGGCTGGGGCAAGCCCGCGCCTAAGGGCAGGTTCCGCGGGCTCTCGGTGCTGAAAGCGTTCAACAGCTACGTGGCGGGAGCCGCCGAGATCTCGGTGACCGGCGGCAACAAGGTGAAGGTGCATCGCCTCGTCGGCGCCACCGATCCGGGCTACGCGGTGAACCCGGCGCAGATCGAGCGCCAGGTGGCGGGCTCGTTCGTCTACGGCCTTTCGGCGGCCTTCTTCCAGGAGTGCACGGTGAAGGACGGCCGCATCGAGCAGACGAACTTCCACGACTACAACTCGATGCGCATTGCGCAGATGCCCAAGGTCGAGGCGATCCTGATGCCGACCGGCGGAGCCGTGTGGGGCGGCGTCGGCGAGCCGACGATCTGCGTCGCCGCACCGGCAGTGTTGAATGCGTTGTATCGCGCGACCGGCAAACGCATCCGCTCGGTGCCGCTCAAGAACCACGGCTTCGAGATGGTGTGAGGTTTTTGCTCCTCATCCTTCCATTTCTATTCTTCGGCAAGGCTCTGGGAGATGACGCAATCCCGGCCTCGCTCACGGGCGCCAAAGGCGACCCGCAGCGGGGCCGGGCGATCGTCGCCAACCGGCAGGTCGGCCTTTGCCTGCTGTGCCACAGCGGGCCATTTCCGGAGGAGCGCTTTCAAGGAAACCTCGCGCCCGACCTGCGCTCCGCGGCGCGGCTGACCGAGGGTGAGCTCCGCTTGCGCTTGGTCGACCCCGCCCGCGCGAATCCGCAGACCATCATGCCGGCGTACTACCGCACCGAAGGACTCACGCGCGTCGCACCGTCGCTGCGCGGCAAGTCGATACTCACGGCCGAGCAGATCGAAGATGTGGTCGCCTACCTTGTGACGCTGAAATGACCAGCCGGCGCCAATTCCTGTTGCTGACGTGCGGTGCGCTTGCGGCCGGCGAGGCTGTGGCTCAGCTCGACCCGAACATAGCCGCCAAGCGCGAAGCGGCGCTGCGCGCGGCGATCGGCAAGATCACCGACGGTAAGCCGATCCGCACCGGCAAGGTGAAGCTGCAGGTGCCGCCGCTCATCGACAACGGCAACACCGTGCCGCTCGCCGTGGCGGTCGAGAGCCCGATGACGGCCGAGAACCATGTCAAGGCGATCCACGTCCTCACCGAGAAGAATCCGCAGCCCTATGTGCTGAGCGCGCATCTGGGTCCGCGCGCGGGACGCGCGAGCCTCTCCACCCGCGCGCGCATCGCCGACACGGGGCGCGTCATCGCGATCGCACAGATGTCCGACGGCTCGTTCTGGCAGGACAGCGTCTCGGTGGTGGTGACGCTTTCCGCCTGCCTCGAGGACGGGCTGATCTGATGGCGCGCGTGGCGATCACCGCGCCGTCGAGCGCGAAGAAGGGCGAGATCATCGAGATCAAGACGCTCGCCGCGCACGTCATGGAGAACGGCTTTCGCCGCACGCAGGAGGGCGCGCTGATCCCGCGCGACATCATCACGCAGTTCGTCTGCACCTATAACGGCGTCGAGATCTTCCGCGCCGAGCTGCACCCGGCGATGGCGGCGAACCCGCTGATCGCCTTCACCACCGTCGCCACCGAGAGCGGCACGCTGGAATTCAAGTGGACCGGCGACAACGGCTACGCCGAGACGCAGTCGGCGAGCCTCAGCGTCTCTTGAGGGCCGCCGCCCTCGTCCTCTCCATGCTGTGCATGTCGCTCCAGGCGGGGGAGATTCCGCTCGGCGAGCGCCGCTCCGGCTACGAGTTCATGGGGCGCGATACGCGCGCCATGCAGGACGACGACAGCACCAACCCGGCGCTCTTCTGGCTGATGGACGGCGAGACGCTGTGGAAGCGCAAGGACGGCGTCGCCGCCTGCTCGAGCTGCCACGAGACCATGAAAGGCGTGGCCGCGCGCTACCCCAAGGTCGCCGGCGGCCGCGCGGTGAACCTCGAGCAGCAGATCAATGCCTGCCGCAGCGAGCGGCAGAAGGCCGCGCCATTGGCCTACGAGAGCCGGGAGCTGCTCGCACTTACCGCCTACGTGGCGCGCCAGTCGCGCGGCATGCCGATCGAGGCGGGCTGGAACGAAAGGACCGAAGCAGGACGCGCGCTCTTCACCCGCCGGCAGGGCCAGCTGAACCTCGCCTGCACCCAGTGCCACGACGACAACTGGGGCAAGCAGCTCTCCGGCACCACCATCCCGCAGGCGCATCCCACCGGCTACCCGATCTACCGGCTCGAGTGGCAGGACATGGGCTCGCTGCAGCGGCGGCTGCGCAACTGCATGATCGGCGTGCGCGCCGAGCCGTATCCGTACGGCTCGGCGGAGCTCGTCGATCTCGAGCTTTACCTGATGTGGCGCGCTCGCGGCATGAAGCTCGAGACGCCCGCGGTGCGGCCTTAGAACAATCGCGCCAGCCGCTCGCGGTTGGGCGCGAGCACGACGCCTTTCTCGCAGATGATCCCGGTGATCAGCTCGGCCGGCGTCACGTCGAACGCCGGGTTGCGCACCTGCACGCCCTTCGGCGCCCAGCGCATCTTGCGATAGCCGGTCACCTCGTCGGCCGGCCGCTCCTCGATCGGAATGTGCGAGCCGTCGGAGATCTTCGGATCGAAGGTCGAAAGCGGCGCCGCGACGTAGAACGGCACGCCATGGCGCTTGGCCAGCACGGCGAGCGCATAGGTGCCGATCTTGTTCGCCACGTCGCCATTCGCGGCGATGCGATCCGCGCCCACCACCACGACGTCGACCTCGCCTTTGCTCATCAGGTGACCGGCCATGCTGTCGGTGATCAGCGTGCAGGGGATGCCTTCCTGGAGGCATTCCCAGGCAGTGAGCCGCGCGCCCTGCAGGTAGGGGCGGGTCTCGCAGGCGATTACCGAGATTTTCTTTCCCTTGGACGAGCGCACCACGCCCAGCGCCGTTCCATACCCGGCGGTCGCCAGGGCGCCCGCGTTGCAGTGGGTCATGACGCGCGCCCGCTCGGCGATAAGGGGCGCGCCAAGCTCGCCGATCGCCCGATTCGCCGCCAGGTCCTCCTCGTAAATCGCCTTGGCCTCGGCCTCGAGGTCCTTTGCCCGCTTCATGCGATCGAGCGCCCAGAAAAGATTCACCGCGGTCGGCCGGCTCTGGCGCAGCGCCTCGTAAGCCTTGGGCGAACCTTTGCCGAGCACGACGCCGAACGCGGCGGCGCAGCCGATCGCCGGCGCGCCGCGCACCACCATGTCACGGATTGCCTTCGCGACCTGCTCGGCCGTGCGGCAACTGACGTAGATCTTCTTGTCGGGGAGCAAGCGCTGGTCCAGAAGCTCGAGCCGGTCGCCGCGCCAGCGAATCGGTTGTACTGCAGAAATCCCACGGCGCTTCGCGCCACCCCCCTTATCAGGGGGGCGAAGGCGCTTATTCATACGACGCGCTCGTTGCCGCCATCGACGGGCACCTGCGCCGCCGTGGTCTTCGCGAAGAGCGGCCCGCACATCTCGGCGGCGAGTTCGGCCACGTCCTTGGACGACACCTCGGCCTTCAGCAGGTTGTTTTTCTTGTACTGCTCGACCGTCATGTTGTAGGCCTTGGCGCGCGAGGCCAGCACTTCCTCGGTCCACAGCCCGGTGTCGAAGACCTGGTTGGGGTGCAGCGAGTTGATGCGGATGCCGTCCTTCGCCCACTCGAGCGCGGCGACCCTGGCGAGCTGGTTGAGCGCTGCCTTGGACGCCGAGTAGGCGGCAGCACCCGGTCCGGGCGCCGGCACGTTCTTCGAGCCGATGACGACGATGCGGCCGCCGCGCGGCGCGAGCTTGAGCAGCGGATGGCAGGCCTGCATCACGAGCAGGTTGGCTTCCACGTTCACCGACATGGCGCTGCGCCAGCTCTCGGCGGCGATGTCCTGGATCGCCTGGGAGGAGGGGAAGATCCCCGCGTTCAGCACCAGCATGTCGACGCCGCCGAAGCGGCGCACCGCCGCGTCGAGCGCTGTATCGATCGCCTTGGCATCGGTCAGATCGCAGGTGATACCGAGCACATCGGCCCGCTTCCAGAGCGTCGTTATCGCCGGATTGCGATCCAGGCCGACGACCGCGGCGCCGCGCTTTAGAAAAGATTCGACGCAGGCCTTGCCGATGCCCGAGGCGGCGCCGGTGACGAGCACGATCTCGCCGGTGAAAAGCGGCGGCGAGCCGGCCTTGCGCAGCTTCGCCTGCTCCAAGTCCCAGTACTCGATGTCGAAGGTGTGGCGCTGGTCGAGCGCGCGCCAGCCGCCGAGCGCTTCCGCGCGCAGGATGACGTCGATGGTGTGCTCGTAGAGCTCTTCGACGATCGCGGTGTCCTTCGCCGTGCGGCCAGCAGCCGCAAAGCCGAGTGCCGGGTCGAGTGCCATGCGCGGCGCGGCGTCCAGCATGGTCTTCTTCTCCTTGGCGGCGTTGGCGTGGCGCTCGAAATATTCGCCGTAGCGCTTCGCATACCCCGGCACATCGCGGCCGAGCATCGGAACCGGCTTGGTGCGAATCACATGATCGGGCGTCGCCGGCCCCTGCTGGGAGAGCTTCTCCACCTCCGGGCGCTGCGCGAAGCCCAGAAATTTGGCGCTGTCGTTGACCCGAACCACGAGCGGCAGGCCGGCCTGGTCCGAGATCGAGCGGCGCAGCGCGGCGATTTCCGCACGCTTGGCGCTCGCAGTGCGCGCCGGCGGCGGAGCGACATGCCAGGCCTTCTTGCGCTGCAGGTATTCCTCCGCCATCGAGACGAGCTCGATCATGCGCTCGTAGGACTCACGCGCATCGGCGCCGAACGAAAAGACGCCGTGCGACAGGAGCACCATGCCGATGGTGCGCTTGCCGGCCTGGCGCGGAAACTCGCGCGCACAGTAGGCGGCGAGATCGAAGCCCGCCATGATGTACGGAATCACGGCGACGCGATCGCCGTAGATCTCGCGCACGCGCTTTTCGCCCTCCGGCGCGTTCGACACCGAGAGCACGGCGTCGGCGTGCGTGTGATCGACGTAGGTGTGCGGCAGGATCGCGTGCAGGATGGTCTCGACCGAAGGCGAGGGCGCCCCGGCGCGCAGCATGTGCGTGTTGAGCTCGTTCACCATCTGCGGGTCGGGCAGGCTGGGGAGCGCCGCGAGCCGGCGCACGTAGCCGAGCGTCACGGGGGTGAAGCCGGCAGCCTCGATGGTCTCGAGATCCCAGCCGCTGCCTTTCACGTAGAGGATGTCCTCGTCCTCGCCGAAGAGATTCTTCTCGCGCAGCTTGACCGAGGTATTGCCGCCGCCGTGCAGGACCAGCGACTTGTCGCGGCCCAGCAGCCGCGAGGTATAGACGCGCGGCCCGAGCGCGCCGCTGAACTGCGCCGCTTCGGCGTCGCTCCAGAGACTTTTCATCCGGCTGCCTTTGTGATTTGCATCCAAATTATACTTTTCGCGGCATGGTGAAAATCGAACTGCTCGACTGGGCGGCGGCGCAAGCCGAAGCGCAGCGCATCCGCTTCGCGGTGTTCGTCGAGGAGCAGGGCGTGCCGGCCGAGCTGGAGATGGACGATCAGGATGCGCATTGCCTCCACGCGCTCGCCTATTGGACAGATGCCGATGCAGCCGACGGGCGGGCGATCGGCACCGGCCGCCTGCTGCCCGATGGTCATATCGGACGCATGGCGGTGCTCAAGGACTGGCGCCGCCGCGGTGCCGGGCGGGCGCTGCTTCGCACGCTCATCGACGCCGCGCGCCGGCGCGGCGACCGCGAGGTGATGCTGTCGGCGCAAGTGCACGCGCTCGACTTCTATCGCGCCGAAGGCTTCAGGCCCGAAGGCCCCGAGTACGAGGAAGCCGGCATCGCGCACCAGGCGATGCGGATGAAGCTAGGCTGAGAACTGGAACTGCACGGTGGCACCTTCGGACCCGTCGGACTCGAAGCTGCGCTCGGCGTAGCGCATCTGCTTTGCGTCGTCGAGCAGCACCGTGGAACAGCGCGTTCCGTATTCCGGGTTGAGGATCTTTGCCTGCGCCAGCACGCTGAATAGCGCTTCGACGGCCGGCGGCGTGTCGGCGACGCGTTGCTTGAGCGGCTGCACCTCCGGCGAATCGAGCAACAGATTGCCAAGTGCGTAGTACTCGCGGCCCGCTTCGCCACGTCGGCCATATATGCAGCAGGTGTAGGTTCATTCGCCAAAAACCCCGTGACCAAGGCCCCGCGCGATTCCGCCGCGGAAGGCTCGCGTGCACCGCGGTAGTTGGTGACTGCCGCGAACTTGCCGCCGCGGCTCACGCCCATCCACGTCCCCATCGCTTCGAGATCGCGCCCGGCGAGGATCGCGGGCCGGTCGCGCCAGAACGCGGCCGGCGCTGCCGGACGGCGATGGAATTCATCGCGGTTGGCGGCGACCAGCAGCCGATAGCGCGGATGCGCCTGCCAGCCGATGACGATCAGGCAGATACGAAGAGCTCCGTCCTGCGCTGCACGCCCAGCTTGCCGCCTTCGCGCGCAAGCACGGCTTCGAATGACGCCGTGTCCTTCACCCCTTCGTAGACTTCCATATAGGTCACCGGATCGTCGCGCCGGTGCATCCAGCGCCCGCGCACGCCGCATTCGCGCTCGATGGCGGCGAACATCCGCTCGACGCCGGCGCGTACTTCCGGGAGCCGCGCGAGATCCACCTTGTAATAGACGTAGTAGTTCAGATCGGCAGGACGGCGAGGAGCTCCGTGCCGTCTTCGGCGGGCGCCACGTCGACCACCGTGCCGCCGTTGAACTCCTGCCCCGGCTGCAACGTGACGCCGGCGGGCGCGCGCGCGTGCACCATGCGCCGCTTCACCTGGCCGCGGTACTGCGCGCGCGCGACGATTTCCTGTCCCGGATACGGGTGATGAGCGGCCGGCCGGCGCGGATCTCCTGCAGCGTCCACTGCACTTCGTCGGCAGTCGCGGGCTCCTTGAGCTCGGCGGTCGGGCCGAGCTCAAGGAATCGCCGCTCGCCCACGCGCACGGTGGCGATGTTTCCACGCCACGCCACGTCGCGCGGCTCGTAGTCGGCGTCCCAGACGCCGAACTGGGCCCAGGCGTCGCTCTCGTCGGCAATCTTTACCTTCGCGCGCAGCACGAACATGGCAAGGCGCTTCGCGACCGGCGCGGCGAGGTCGCGCGCGAGCTGCAGCAGGAAACCGTCTGGCGAGGGGATCACGAGAAAGCTTGCAAGCAGCCTTCCATTCGCTGAGCACCAGCCCGCGAGCGCCCAGCGCTCGGCTGGAAGGTTTTCGATGTCGTTGGTGAGCTGCGCGTGAAGGAATGCACGCGCATCGCTCCCCGTCACGGAGAGCAGACCATAGCGGGTGAGGCGCGCGCGCTGCATCGTAGAATGCCGATTTTACCGCGCGCCAAATCCTGAAGACCCTTCTCGCGTTCGTGCTGCTCGTCGTCCTCGGCGCCGGTGGTTATGCCGCCGGCGGAAGTCGAGATTCCGCCGGGCGCCGGCTTTCGCGCCGCCGTAGGCCAGCTCGAGCGTGCCGGCGTGAAGGTGCGGCCGTACCACTTCGAGGCGCTCGCCCGCGTCCTGCGCCGCGAGCGCGACGTCAAGGCGGGTAACTACCTGCTCCTGGCGCCGCTCACGCCGATGGATCTCCTCGACAAGCTGACGCGCGGCGACGTCACGCAGGCGGAAGTGCGCCTCATCGAAGGCTGGACTTTCTCGCAGTTTCGCACCGTGCTCGACTCGAGCCCCGACCTGCGCCACGACACCGCCGGCCTCGAGGACGCGGCGATCCTCGCGCGCATCCAGGCGACGGAGACGCACCCGGAGGGCCTTTTCTTTCCCGACACTTATCTCTTTGCGAAAGGCTCGAGCGACGTCAACGTGCTGCGGCGCGCATACCGGGCGATGCAGCGCCATCTGCAGACCGAGTGGGATGCCAGGCGCTGATCATGGCGTCGATCATCGAGAAGGAGACCGGGCGCGCCGCCGAGCGCGACCAGATCGGCGGCGTGCTGGTCAACCGGCTGCGCATCGGCATGCGGCTGCAGGTCGATCCGACGGTGATCTACGGTCTGGGCGCGACTTTCGACGGCAACCTGAAGAAAATCCATTTGCTGGAAGACGGCCCCTACAACACGTACACGAGGGCAGGGCTTCCGCCGACGCCGATTGCCATGCCGGGCCTTCCATCGCTGCGCTCGGCGGTGCGTCCCGGCAAGACCGACGCGCTCTACTACGTCTCGCGCGGCGATGGCACCAGCCAGTTCTCGCGTTCCATCCAGGAACACAATCGGGCCGTGACGAAGTACCAGCTGCGCGGCGGCCGATGAAGTTTCTGACTCTCGAAGGCGTCGACGGCGCCGGCAAATCGACGCATATCGAATTCATCGCCGACGCGGTGCGCACGAAGAGCGCGCACGTCATCGTCACGCGCGAGCCCGGCGGCACGGATCTCGCCGAGCGGCTGCGCCAGACGATCCTCGCCGAGCCGATGCCGCCGGTGCTCGAGACGCTGCTGATCTTCGCCGCGCGCGCCGACCATGTGACGCGCGTCATCCGGCCCGCGCTCGCGGCCGGCAGCTTCGTCATCTGCGACCGCTTCTCCGACGCCACGGCGGCCTATCAGGGCGCCGGCCACGGCGTCAGCGCCGAGCTCATCGCGCGGCTCGCCGAAGCCGCGCATCCCGGCCTGCAGCCCGACCGGACGCTCGTCTTCGATTGTCCTTATGAAGTCGCGAGCGCGCGGCTCGCCAAGGCCGGACGGACGCTCGATCGCTTCGAGCGCGAGGACCGCGCCTTCTTCGAGCGGGTGCGCGCGGCGTATCTCGCCCTTGCCGAAGACGAGCCGGTGCGTGTGCACGTCATCGATGCTTCTGCCGACGCCGCAGCCGTGCGCAAGCAGATCAAGTCCGCGCTGCAGGGTCTCTGATGCATCCCTGGAACCAGCCGATCCTCGATGCGCTGAAGAAAACCCGCGAGCGCCTGCCGCATGCCCTGCTGCTGCACGGCCCGCGCGGCATCGGCAAGCTCGCGCTGGCCGAGCGCGTCGCTCAGCTTCTCCTTTGCGAGCACGCCGAGCCGGCGCAACGTCCGTGCGGACGCTGCGATGGCTGCCGCTGGTATCTCGGCGGCAACCATCCCGATTTCCGCCGCCTCGAGCCGGAGGCGATCGCCAAGCTGCCGCCACCGAGCGAAGAGGCGGAGGAGGGGAGCGAGGCCCCTGCCCGGCGCACCAAGCAGCCGAGCCTCTATATCCTCATCGAGCAGGTCCGCGAGCTCGCAGGCTTCCTGAACGTCGGCTCGCATCGCGGCGCGTTGCGGGTCGCGCTGGTCCATCCCGCCGAGGATCTCTATCCCAACGCCGCCAATGCGCTCCTGAAAAGTCTCGAAGAACCGCCCTCCGGCGCCATCTTCATCCTGGTCTCGCACCGCCCGGCTCGCCTTCTACCCACCGTGCGGAGCCGCTGCGTCGCCATACCGGTTCCCATTCCCCCGCGCACCGCCGCGCTAGCGTGGCTCGGCGCGCAGGGAGTCGCCGATGCCGAGCGCTGGCTCGCCTTTGCTGGCGGCGCGCCACTTCAGGCTCTCGATTACGCCGCCGACGCGGCCGCGTGGGAGCGCCTGCTCAAATCGCCGCAATGGGTCGAGGACCGGGACAACCTGGAGCGGCTCGCGGAAGCCCTGCAGAAAATGGCCTACGACCGCGCCTTCTCCGCCTTCGGCCTCGCGCCGAAGTACCGCACCGGCGTGCCCGCCGGCACGCGAGCTAAGGCCCGTGCCTGGCTAGCCTATGCCCGCAAGATGGGGGAGAACCGCCTGCTTACACGCCACCCGTTGAATCCGAAGCTCTTCTCAGCCGAGATGGTGGCCGGGATGACTGATTTAACATAATACACATTGTGCCGCTTCAGAGCCCCTAGGAACCTGGGACTAAGAGGGTGCGTCCGAATGTTTAGAGAACCATGAGCCCCATCATCAAGGTCCTTCTCCTCGGCGCCTTCGCGACGCTTGTCACGAGCGCGAGCGCGCAAATCGGCAGCCGCGCCGGCAGCGACGACCGGTGGAACATCACCGGCCCGGCCTGGTACCAGACCGAATGCGGGCATGTCGGCTTCTCCGTGACTCACGGCCTGCCTTACGCGAACTGGCGCAAACCGTGCTCCGTGCCGATCCGCGTATGCGAGTACAAGACCCTGACCATCAACTACCCGGCCGATCCGGACGTGCCGTGCGAAAAGATGGTGAACCCGGCGACCGCCGGTGAGCTGCAGCGGACCTACGTAAAGCGCTGGGACTAGTTCAGGCTGTCTTTCGGAGGCACCGGGAAGCGCGCCACCGGAATGCCTTCGTCGACGAGTTCGTCGTGCTCTTCCTGGGTCGCCTGGCCGCGGATCGCGCGCTCCGGGGATTCCCGATAGAAAATCTTGCGGGCCTCGGCCGGAAATTCCTTGCCGACGTCCTCCGTCTTGGTCAGCAGCTCGTCGAGCATGCGCGAATAGAGCATTTGCGCGATGGCGAAGGGATCCTTGCCTTCCATGTCGGGCGTCTTCGCTGGCTGGGCAGGCTGAACCGGTTTCGGCGGCTCGGCGCCGAGGTTGGCGCGCGTCGCCGAAGGCACGCGCTCGACGCGTGCGGAGCCGCAGCTCGGGCAGCCGAGCAGCCCACGCTCCCGCTGGGAGGCGAAATCGGCGGCCGAGCCGAACCAGCCCTCGAAGCGGTGGCCTGAAGCACAAAGCAGGTCGAAAACAATCATTTAGGCCATTCTACAATGACGCCGATGGCCAAGTATCGCGATGACGCCGCGGCGCTCGGGCGCCTGGTCGAAGCCGACCGCGTGCACCGCGACGTCTATACCGACCCGGAGGTGTTCCAGCTCGAAATGGAGCGGCTCTGGTCGCGCACCTGGATCTACGTCGGCCATGCGAGTCAGGTCCCCAACGCAGGCGACTTCGTCACGCTCGCTATCGCCGCCAAGCCGGTGATCATGGTGCGCCAGACCGACGGCACGATCCGCGTGCTCATGAACCGCTGCGCGCACAAAGGCACCAAGGTGGTGAGCGACCTTGCGGGCAACGCGGGCAAGACCTTCCGCTGTCCGTACCACGCCTGGACCTATCGGACCGATGGCACGCTGATCAATATCCCGCTCAAAGAGGGTTACGACGGTACAGCGTTAAAGCGCGACAACCTCAGGCTGGCGCCGGTGAGGAACGTGGAGACCTATCGCGGCTTCGTCTTCGCCAGGCTGTCGGAGGAAGGCATTGGTTTCCGCGACTACTTCGGCGATTCGCTCTCCTCGATCGACAACCTCGCCGACCGCTCGCCCGAGGGCGAGCTCGAGCTCACGGGCGGGTGCCTCCGCTTCCTGCACAACTGCAACTGGAAGCTGTT
This sequence comes from Betaproteobacteria bacterium, assembly GCA_005888925.1. Lineage (GTDB taxonomy): Bacteria > Pseudomonadota > Gammaproteobacteria > Burkholderiales > SG8-39 > SCGC-AG-212-J23. The sequence continues at coordinate 12,302 of VBCP01000089.1, forward strand.
CGTCGAGAACCTGAACGACACGATGCATCCGATGATTGTGCACGCCTCGTCGGCCGGCATCGCGAAGAAGCTCTGGGAAGGCCAGCCCGCCGACCGCCCCAAGCCCGTGGCGATCGAGCAGATCGCGCCGTTCGCGAGCGACTACAAGTTCTTCGACGACATGGGCGTGCGCGTGTACGCGCATGGACATGGCTTTTCCGGGGTGAATTTCTCGATCCACTCGTCTTACTCGAGCGTGCCCGAGTATGAAGCCGCGATGAAGCGCGCTTACGGGGATGAGCGGGCGCGAAAGATCCTGGGCACGGTACGCCACAACACCGTCTACTACCCGAGCCTGACCATCAAGGGCGCGATCCAGTCGATCCGCGTGGCCCGTCCCCTGGCGGCGGACAAGACATTGCTGGAGTCCTATACATTCCGGCTGAAAGGCGCGCCCGACGTGCTGCTCGAGCGCACCGTAACCTACAACCGCCTCATCAACTCGCCGATGTCGGTCGTCGGGCACGACGACCTGCACTGCTATCGCGCCATCCAGGAAGGGCTGGCCGCGCACGGCAACGAGTGGGTCAATCTGCAGCGCAACTTTGATCCCGCCGAAACGGGCGCGACCGAGCTCACCGCCAACGGCACGAGCGATATCTCCATGCGCAACCAGTTCCGCGCCTGGCGCGAGTTCATGGCCGCGCAATGAGCGCCCGACCGACGATTGCCGATCTAGTGCGCTTCGTGAAGCATGAAGCGCGGCTCATCGATGAAAAGAGATTCGATGAGTGGTATGAGCTCTTCACCGACGATGCTTATTACTGGGTGCCGGCGGCGCCAGGACAGACTGATCCGCTCTTGCACAACTCGCTTGCCTACGAGGACAAGCTGCTGCTCAGGCTGCGCATTGAGCGGATGAAAAGCCCCCTCGCCTACTCGCAGCGGCCGGCGAGCCGCTGCCTGCATGTGCTGCAGGAACCGGATATCGAGAAGGCGGACCACGAGGGCGGCGAATACCTCACACGCACGCCGTTCATCTATACCGAGACGCGCAACGACGACTCGCAGCGCTACGCCGCAACCGCCTGGCACACGCTGGTGTGGTCGCAGGATAGGCTGCGCATCCGCCTCAAGCGTGTCGACATCCTGAACTGCGACGCGATGCTGCCGTCGATCCAGCTATTCCTGTGAGCACCGCGGTCGTCACCGGCGGCAGCGCGGGCATCGGCCGGGCGATCGCGCGGCGGCTGCTCGACGCCGGCTACGAGGTGGTCTCGCTCGATGTGCAGCCATCAGGGCTCGCGCATACGAAACTGAAGCACGTGCATGTGGATCTGGCGGACGCCGAAGCGACGCGCCACGCCGCCGCCGAGGTCACGCGCGACCACGCGGTGACCACCGTGATCCACAACGCCGGCGTCATCCGCCCTGCCCTGCTGCCCGATCTCAAGCTGCCGGACTTCAATGCGCTGGTCAATGTCCACCTGGCTGCGGCCATCGTGCTGGTGCAGGCGGCGCTGCCGACGATGAAGAACGCCGGCTACGGGCGCGTGGTGCTGGTGTCCTCGCGCGCGGTGCTCGGCCTGCCGACGCGCACCTCCTACTCGGCGACCAAGGCCGGCATGCTCGGCATGGCGCGCACCTGGGCGCTCGAGCTCGCGCCGCACGGCGTGACGGTGAACGTGGTCGCCCCCGGGCCGATCCAGACGGCGAATTTCCACAGCATCATCCCCGAGGGCAGCCCCCAGGTCGAGCGCGTGATCGATACGATCCCGGTGAAGCGGCTAGGTCAGCCCGACGACGTCGCGCGCGCGGTCATGTTCTTCGCCGAGCGCGACGCGGGCTTTGTCACCGGCCAGGTGCTCTACGTCTGCGGCGGCACGAGCGTCGGCACGCTGACCCTGTAGCGAGTCCACCAGCCGCAGCTGGGCCGGCAGGCAGACGCGTTTCAAGTCGTAGCGCTGCACCACCGTTTCGCGCGCGCGGCTGCGCAGCGGCGCGAGCTCGGCCTGGTGCTCGAGCGCATAGGCCACGCGCTCGGCGATCGCCTCCGGCGAGAAGAAGTCGACCAGCAATCCACTCTCGCCGTCGCGCACCACCTCCTCGAGCGGCGGCGTGCGCGAGCCGACGATGAGGCAGCCTGACGACATCGCTTCGAGCAGCGACCAGGAGAGCACGAACGGATAGGTGAGGTAGACGTGCACCGCCGAGCGGCGCAGCAGCCCGAGATACTCCTGGTAGGGAATGCGGCCGAGGAACTCCACGCGCGAAAGGTCGATGCGCTCACCGAGCTCGGCGAGCAGGCGGCTCCGGTAGGTCTGGCCGGCGGGAAGCCGCGGCGAGTAGCTCACCTCGTCGCCGCCGACGATCGCGATGCGGGCCTTCGGCCGGCGCCGCTGGATTTCGGGAATCGCGCGCATGAAGCTGTGGAAGCCGCGGTACGGCTCGAGATTGCGCGCAACGTAGGTGATGAGCTCCGGCTCGGCGGCACCGGATGCGCGAACCAGGTCGGTGTCGATGCCGTCGTGGATCACGGCGATGCGCGGCTTGTGCGCGGCGGGAAACTGGTGGTGCTGCCAGCGCGTCGGCGCCATGCCGAGATCGCAGGCGTCGAGCGCCATCAGGAGCGGCGCGTTCATCACCCGCAGGTGGAGCAGCTTTTCCGGCGTCGCCGGGAATTCGGCATCGAAACCGAGATCGCCGCCGCGCGAACGGTAGAAAAACTCGCAGTAGAGAATGATCTGCGCCTCGGGGAACACATCCTTCAGGAACAGAGCCTCGCCCCAGCCGATGTGGGCGAACACCACCTCGGGAACGAAGCCCGCGCGCCGCAGCTGCGCGCAGCCTGCGGCGACGCGCCGGCCGCGGTGGATTGCCCGCGAGACGCTGGCGTCCCATCCGCCGGAGACGGGTGAAGGGGCGTCGTAGCCGAGCAAGCGCACACCGGGCACACGCGCGGTACGCGCGAGGTTGGCCTTCTCGCCGACCGCGACCACATCGTGGCCCTGGCGGGCGTAATGGGCAGCGAGATGCCGGTACTGGCCGGGGAAATTCTGATGGACGAAGAGAAAGCGCATCAGACCGGCTCGCGCATCGCGCGGCGCAGGTAGGCGGTAACCGGCGCGAGCAGGTAATCGAAGGCGGTGCGGCTGTCGGTGCGGATGAACACCTCCGCGGGCATGCCGGCCTGCATCTTCAGATCGCCCAGCGAACCGGGAGCAACCTCGATCTGGGCGACGTAATACGGCGCGTTCTTGTTCTCGGAATCCATCAGCCGATCGCCGGACACATAGCTCACGCGCCCGACGACCAGCGGCGTGGTGCGCTGCTTGTACGCGGTCAGGCGCACGTCGGCGGGCGTGCCCTTCGCGACGTGGTTGATGTCTTCGGGCCGGATGCGCGCTTCCAGGATCAGGGTCTTTTCCGCCGGCACGATCTCCATCAGCACGTCGCGCGGACCGACCACCGCGCCCGGCGTGAAGACCCGCAGGCCGACCACCTCACCCGCGTTCGGCGCGAGCACCTGCTGGCGCGCGGCGGCATCGCGCGACGGGCGCAGGCGTTCTTCCAGATCGAAGATGTGCGCGGTGGTGTCCTTCAGCTCGTCCACCGCGTTCTGCTTGTAGCTGTTCCGCGCGGTGATGATGCGAAGCTCGAGCTCGCTCGCCTTCTGGCGGCTGCGCGCCAGCTCGGCGCGATGCTCGCCGTGCTTGACCTCGTATTCGGCTACCGCGCGTTGCAGGGTCAGGACCCGGATCTTCTGCACGTAGTTCTGGCGCAGCAGCTCCTCGTTCGCCGTCAACTCTTCCTTCTGCAGCGCGATGGCGCGCTCCTCGGCGGCGAGCTGCGCCGCCAGGGCCGCCGCTTCAGCCTGTGTCTCGCCGATCTGCACGCGCAAGGCCGCCACCTGGCTATCGACGGAGGACCGGCGCGACTGGAAGAGAGCGCGCTCGCGCTCGAGAATCTCCGCGACGCGCGGCTCGCGCTCACGCCGCCCGATGTCGGCGGGAAAACCGGGCTTAGGCGCAAAGCTGGCCTCCGCCCCCAAGCGCGCCTCCTTTGCGCGCTCAGCGATAAGTTGGATCGAGAGCAGATCCAGCGTGGAATCCACTTTCACGTCCTCGAGCACGACCAGCGTCTGGCCCTGCTTCACCGTGTCGCCGTCGCGCACCCGGATCTCGCGCACGATGCCGCCTTCCTGGTGCTGCACCACCTTGCGGTTGAGATCGACCTTGACGAACGCGGGAGCGACGATCGCGCCCGAGAGCGGCGCGAGAATCGTCCAGCCGCCAAGGCCGATCATTCCGGCTGCGATGATCAGCAATCCTGCGCAAACCAGGCGCTTGAGCTCGCTCATGCGGCACGCCTCACCACGCGCGAGAGGATCTCGCTGCGCGGGCCGAAGGCTTCGACCGCGCCTTCCCGCAGCACCAGCACCTTGTCGACACCGCCGAGCAGCGAGGGACGGTGGGCGACGATGATCACGGTCACTGCCTCCGCCTTGAGGCCATGGAGCGTGGCGAGCAGCGCCTGCTCGCCGTCGTGGTCGAGGTTCGCGTTCGGCTCGTCGAGCACGATGAGGCGCGGCGTGCCGTAAAGCGCGCGCGCGAGCCCGATGCGCTGGCGCTGCCCGGGCGAAAGCGCGCTCGCGCCTTCGCCCAGCTCGGTGTCGTAGCCCTGCGGCAGGCGCAGGATCAGCTCGTGCACGTGCGCGCGTTGCGCAGCGCGCACCACCTCGGCGTCATCGGGCTGGTCGAGACGCGCGATGTTCCGCGCGATGGTGCCCGCGAAAAGCTCGACGTCCTGCGGCAGATAACCGAGGTGCGGTCCGAGGCTCTCCCGCGGCCACATCGAGACATCGGCGCCGTCGAGGCGCACCGCGCCGGCGCTCGGGCGCCACACGCCGATCAGCAGCCGCGCGAGGGTCGACTTGCCCGACGCGCTCGGCCCGATGATGCCGAGCGATTCGCCGGGAGCGAGCGAGAACGAGGCGCCGCGGATGATCGGGCGCTGCACGCCGCGGACGCCGAATACGAGGTTCTCCACGGCCAGGCGGCCTTCCGGCGCCGGCAGCGCAGTGTGCGGCTCCGCGGTTGCGGGCGCGGCAAAAAGCTGGCTCAGGCGCCGCCAGGCGCCGCGCGCTTCGACCAGCGCGCGCCAGCCCGCTATGAGCTGCTCCACCGGCGCGAGCGCCCGGCCGAGCAGGATGGTGGCGGCAATCATCACGCCCGCCGTGACCTGCTGGTCGATGACGATGTAGGCGCCAAGCGCGAGCATTGCGGACTGGATGAATTGGCGTGCGAACTTGGTGAGACCCGAGATCGCGGCGCCGGAGCGCGTGGCCCGCGTCTGCTCGACGAGCGCCACCTCGTTGAGCTCGACCCACCGCCGAGCGACGGCGGGCAGCATGCCAAGCGCACCAACCACCTCGGCATTGCGCAGGCTGGTATCGATGAAGCGCGCGGCGCGCCGGCCTTCGGCTTGCGAACGCTCGAGGGGCTTGCGCGTCATGCGCTCGTTGACGAAGGCAAGCGTGAGCATGACGAGCGCGCCGGCGAGCGCCATGGCGCCCATCAAGGGATGGAACAGCGTGATCACGAGCAGGAACACCGGCAGCCAAGGCGCGTCGAACAGGGCGAGGATCCCGCTGCCGCTGAAGAACCTGCGCAGGCAATGCACATCGCGCAGCGCGCTGGCGTGCTCGCGGCTGCCGAGCCGCGCCGCCTCGCCCAGCAGTCCGTCGAGCACCTTCGGCCCGAGCCTGCGGTCGAGCGCAGTGCCAAGCGCAGCCAGCAGGTACGCGCGCACTATGTCCAGCGCCGCCATGCTCACGAGCGCCATCGCCACCGCCACGCTGAGGACGAGCAGCGTCTCGTCGCTGCGGCTCGTCAGCACGCGGTCGAACACCTGCAGCATATAGAGCGGCGGCGCGAGCAGCAGCAGGTTCATCGCCAGGCTGAAGAGCCCGGCAAAGACGAGATACGGCCGCAGCCCTGCGAGGATCTTCTGCACAGCGGCACTTTTTCAGAACCCACGTGCCACTGCCATGCCGGCGGCATGGCCGATCGGCCTATGTCACCGATGCGCGACAGCCGAGCTAGTCGATGCGCAACTCCACGTCGCCCAGCCTATCGACCGAGAACTTCACGAGGTCGCCGGCCTGGACGGTCTTGGTGGTGATGATGCTGCCGGTGATGACGACGTCGCGGAACACCAGGCCGCGGCCGTGCGCCGCGAGATGGTTGGCGATCCAGGCGAGCGCGTCGAGCGGATGGCCCATGGCGGCCGCGCCCAGGCCCTCGCCCACCACTTTGCCGTTGATCGTGGCAATGCCACGCACGGCGGCAAGGTCGAGAGCGCTCCAATTCGTCACCGGTACGCCCAGGACGGCACCCTCGTTCCAGCCGTTGTCCGCGATCAGCTCGAGCGGATGCCTTGCCAGCTGGCCATAGTCGGCATCGCGGTCGTCGGCGATCTCGATCGCCGGCATCACGGCCTGCACGAAGGGGGCGACGCTCGAGCGCGTGTAAGGCGCGTCCGCCACCGGCAGGTCGGCGGCCATCTGCACCGCGATCTCGAATTCGACGATCAGGTGGACGTAATCGATTGCCCGCAGCTTGGCCGGCGTGCGATGCAGCGTCGACTCGAGCATCACGCCGGCCTGCGGCTCGTCGACGCCGACGAAGCGCTGCATCTCCTTCGAGGAGAGCGCGATCTTGTAGCCGGCGACGGCGCCCAGCTGCTCCGCGCGAAGGGCGACGAAGTAGTCCTGGATGGCGTAGGCCTCCTCGGCCGTGCGCGGCGCGAGCTCCGCCGGCAGCGGCGTGAAAGGCTCGCGGCGCTGATGCGCTTCGAACAGGCGCTGCGCGGCGAGTTTGGGTTTCCGCATGAGGGACCCTAGAATATCTCATGCCTCTCTCCCACCGGAGCTACGGCGCGGCGCGCGTGGTGTCGCCGCGCGGCCGGCTCGATCACGACAATTGCGAGGGCTTCCAGCGCGACCTCGCGGCGCAGCTCGACGCGTGCACGCAGGAGGGCGCGGCGCTGGTGCTCGATATGTCGGGCATCGAATACGTCTCGAGCGCGGGCCTGCGCTGCCTGATGATCGCCGCGAAGCAGGCCGCGACGCGCGCGAGCCGCATCGTGGTCGCCTCGCCGCAGCCGGTGGTCGCCGAAATCCTGCAGATCAGCCGCTTCAATCTAGTGCTGCCGGTGTTCGGCACGACGCGCGAGGCGCTCGCTTCGATCTCGCCGCAGGCGGCGCAGGCCTTCGACAAGGGCTGAGCGCGCCATGCGCGTACGCTTCTGGGGTACGCGCGGCTCGATCCCGGTCGCCGGCCTCGGGACGGCGCTTCGAGTCCTACGGCGAGGCATATGCCTTCGCCCAGGAGGCGCTGCCCTTCTCGGTGAGCCACAGCTTCGGCGGCCACACCTCGTGCGTCGAATTCGAGACCGGCCACGCCGAGTACTTCGTCTGCGACATGGGCAGCGGCGCGCGCGCCTTCGGCGAGCACATCCTCGCGCGCCAGGGCGAGCGTCCCGCGACGGTGAATGTCTTCATGTCGCACGTGCACTGGGACCACATCATGGGCTTCCCGTTTTTCGGCCCGGCCTACGTCCCGGGGACGCGGATCCGCATCCATGGCTGCCACGACATCCTCGAGCACGCGTTTCGCCTGCAGCAGTCGCCGCCCTGCTTCCCGGTGTCGTTCGAGCAGCTCGGCGCGACCATCGAGTTCGTCCGGCTGGCCGCGGGCAAGCCGTTCCATGTTTCCGGCCTGAGCGTGACGCCGCAGCTGCAGCGCCACTCCGGCGACTCGTACGGCTACCGCTTCGAGATCGGCGGCCGCAGCATCGTCTACACCACCGATTCGGAGCACAAGCTCGAGGATCGCGTGCAGACCGCGGCCATCGTCGCCTTCTTCCGCGATGCGGATCTCGTCATCTTCGACGCCATGTACTCCCTGGCGGAGGCGATCTCGGTGAAGGAGGACTGGGGCCATTCCAGCAACGTGGTGGGGGTCGAGCTCTGCCAGATGGCGGGCGCAAAGCACCTGGTGCTCTTCCACCACGAGCCCGCCAACAGCGACGCGGCGATCGAGGGCGCGCTGCGCGACGCCCGCCGCCTGGAGGAGCTGACGCGCGGCGCGCAACCGCTGCGCGTCTCCGCCGCGCACGACGGGCTGGAGATCGATCTCTGAGTTTGAGGGTTTTCGTCTGAGGTTCGGCTCGGGCCCGCGCGCGGTCGGCACCGGTCTCGCCGCGGCGCTGTGCCTGCTCGTCGGCCTGGAACCGCCGCCGCTCGGCGCCCTGCGCGACACGGTCTTCGACGGCTACCAGAAGCTGATGCCGCGCAGCCGCGCCACGGCCCCGGCAGTGATCGTCGCCATCGACGAGCGCGCGCTCGACGCGCGCGGCCAGTGGCCCTGGCCGCGCAACGTGCTCGCGCAGCTGGTCGACGCGATCAACGCGGCGCGACCGGCCGCCCTGGGCATCGATCTGCTGTTCGTCGAGCCCGATCGCTCTTCGGCAGGCGCCGATGCCGTGCTCGCGCAGGCCATCCAGCGCGGGAAGGTGGTGATGGGGATCGCCGGCCTGGAATACCGCGACCGGCGCTATCCGTTCCCGCCGCAGGCGGCGCCGACGCGCGTTGCGACCAAGCGCGAGCTGCCGCTGCGCCGCTTCGACGGGCACCTGCAGAGCCGCGCGGAGATCAACCGCGCCGCGGACGGCCGGGGCCTCATCAGCTCCGACGCGAAGGAGATCGTGCGGCGCGTGCCGCTCGCTGCGCGCATCGGCCAGGTGATCGTGCCCGCGCTCTCCATCGAGATGATCCGCGTCGCGGTCGGCGCGCCGCTCCTGCGGCTCACGGATCAGGGCGGCGAGCGCGTGACACTGGGGATCGGCGATCTCAGCGTGCCGCTGCAGTCCGACGGCTCGCTGCACGTCTACTTCGGCCACCACGATGCCGAGCGCTTCGTCTCGGCCGAGGACGTGCTCAGCGGGCCTGGGCTTGCTCGACTACCAGATTACGGCGCTCGGCGAGCGCATCCCCGGCGTCGAGGTGCACGCGCAGATCCTCGAGCAGATCTTCGATGGCGAGTATCTGCGCCGCCCGACCGGCGCGACCTGGATCGAGGCGGCGCTGCTTGCTGCGGCGGGTTTGGTTCTGGTCATCTGTGTCCCCATCGTCCGACCGTGGGTCTCGGCAAGCCTGCTCGCGGCATTGCTCGGGGCGCTGGCGGCGACCGGGCTCGTCGCGTTCCGCGCGGGATCCCTGTTGAACGTCGCGGCGCCGGCCCTCGGCGCGGCGTTCCTGTTCGCGACGCTCCTCGCCTCGACCCTCGCCGAGGCCGACCGCCAGCGGCGCCTGCTGCGCGAGGCGCAGGCCCGGGTGGCGGGCGAGCTCGAAGCGGCGCGCCGCATCCAGATGGGCCTGCTGCCCGCGCCGCGCGAGCTCTTCGCCGCCGAGCGGCGCTTCTCGCTCGAGGCCCTCCTCGAGCCGGCGCGCACCGTCGGCGGCGACTTCTACGACTGCTTCATGCTCGACCCGCACCACCTCTTCTTCCTCGTCGGCGACGTCTCGGGCAAAGGCCTGGCGGCGAGCCTTTTCATGGCCCTGTCGAAGTCGCTGCTGAAGAGCCTGGCGCTGCGCGGCGCGCGCGACCCGGCGGAAATCTTCAACCAGGCGAACGCCGAGATCAGCCGCGACAACCCCGAGTCGCTCTTCGTCACCGCCTTCGCCGGCGTGCTCGACGCGCGCAACGGCCGCCTCGCCTTCTGCAGCGCCGGGCACGAACCGCCGGTGGCGTGCCAGCCCGGCGGCGCGCCGCAGCGGCTGATGCAGTCGGGCGGGCCGCCGCTCTGCGTGATCCGCGACTTCGCCTATTCCGCGAGCGAGCTCGAGCTCGAGCCGGGCGGCTGGCTCTGCGTCGTCACCGACGGCGTGACGGAGGCGATGAACGAACGCGGCGAGCTGTATGGCGCCGCACGACTGCTTGAGACGGTACGAGGTCTAGCAGAACCGGGCGCGATCGCCGCAGCGGTGCGCGACGATGTCAGGCGCTTCGCCGGGAAGGCGGAGCAGTCCGATGACCTGACGCTGCTTTGCGTGCGCCGGAACGGCGCCTAGCGGACGTTGATCTCGACGCGGCGGTTGCGCGGCTCGTCGACGTCGTCGGCTGTCGGAATCAGGAGCTCGCGCTCGCCGCGCCCGGCGGTGCGGATGCGCCCGGCCGGGATGCCGATATCGACGAGAAAGCCCTTCACCGTCTCGGCGCGCTGCGCCGAGAGCCGATCGTTGCCCGCGGCATCGCCCACGGTGTCGGTATGGCCGATCACCAGCACGTCGGGCAGCGGGCGGTCCTTGAGCGCGGCGAGCACGTTCTGCAGCTCGGCCTTCGACTCCGGGGTGAGCTCGTCCGTGCCGGTGATGAAGTGCAGCATGAATGCCGTGGGCCGCGCCGGCAGCGCCTGCAGCGTGGCGCCAAAGTTTTCGCGCACCTCGGCATCGGAGAGGCGCGCGACTTCGGCCTCGCCGGTGCGGCTCGCGGCGTACGGCTGGTCGAGGACCTGCCGGGTCTCGCCGCGCTGCACGACTACCGTGCCTACTTTGCCGTCGGGGCCGGGCAGCACCACCACCGTTTCGTTCGTGGCCGGACGCATGAGGAACAGCGCCAGGCCGATCGCGGCCGCGACGACCAGGACTCCCAATCAGTCGACCTTCACGATGAATTCCGTGCCGCGAACGCCCATGATCGCCGACGGCGTACGCACATGCATGGCATCAGGCGACTGCTTGACGATCTTGCCGGAGATCACGGCAAGCGTGCCCTTGCTGAGCGTGCTGTCGAACTTGCCGGCGTGCGTGGTCGAGTCGAACACGTACTGATCGATGGCGAGGACGCTGTTCGGGCCTACAGACAGGAGGCTGTTGTCGGTGAAGGTCACGCCGACGGTGCCATCGGCCCCGGTCACCAGCTTGTCGGCCTGCTGCACCGGCATGCCCACGCGCACCGGCAGGCGCTCCGCGCCGCGCTCGAGATGCGCGGCGCCGCGCGCGACTTTCACCTCGCCAACGTCGGCGGCCCACGCGGTCGCCGTGAAGCCGAGCAGGACTGCAGCCATCGTGAAGCGCATATAGGACTCCCAAGGGGTTGTTTTTTCGGATTCTATAATGCGCGCAACCCCATGGCCGACCGCGTGAAAAATGCCCGTTCAGCAATGTTTCTTGCACGCCTCGCCGAGCTGCGCAGCATCGGCTCGTTCCTGGAGGGCTTTTGCGCCGACAGCCAGCTCGAGCGCGAGCGCTGCCTGCGCCTCAACCTGGTGCTCGAGGAACTGTTCATCAATACCGTGAACCACGGTCACCGCGGCGATTGCGACGCGCCCATCTGGATCCTGCTCGACGCGCAGCCGCAGGCCGTGCACCTGACCTACGAGGACACCGCTCCCCCGTTCGTGCTGCTTACGCGCGAACTCGCGGCCGCGCGCGACTACGCCTATCTCTTCGGCCGCAACCGCATCCGGCTCTCGCTGCTTCGGTAAACCTGAGGCGCTAACCTTTGCCGGGATGGATATGCCCGCACTGCGGACACTTCCGGCTACTCGCGTAGAACGCCTCGAAGAGCGGCGGCAGATCGCTCACGATGTCCTGCACGTTCACCTCGACCCGGTGCACGCGCGCCCAGCACTTCGGGCAATACCACTCGAACGCATCGTCGACGTCCAGCGGCCGGATCTTCTCCACCACCAGGCCGACCGAGCCGGGCTCGGGCCGCTGCGGCGAATGGCGGTAGTGGCCGGGCAGGAGCACGATCTCGCCCTCCTTCACGGGAATCTGCGCCGGACGGCCGTCCTCGATGACGTTCAGCACGATGTTTCCCCTGAGCTGAAAGAAGAACTCCTCATAAGGGTCGTCGTGGTAATCGGTACGCTGGTTCGGACCCCCGACCACCTGGACGATCAGGTCCTCGGCCGCCGGGAAGACCAACTGGTTGCCGACCGGCGGCTTGAGGAGATGGGCGTGCTCGTCGATCCAGCGGGAAAAATTGAATGCTTTGAAGGGCATGGGCGGCATTCTAGCGGGGCTCCAAAGGGACTAGCCGAGCGGGTCGTCAAAGTCGCACGAAGCACCGTAGGTTTGATCTCCGATGTGCGGCATCGCCGGCTTCTTCGCGCTCACGCCCCGTACGCTCGCGCCGCGCGGCGTGCTCGAGCGCATGGTCGAGGCGGTGCGCCATCGCGGGCCGGATGACGCCGGCGTCTATCTCGACCGCCGCGCCGGCCTCGGGCATCGGCGGCTCTCGATCATCGATCTCGCCGGCGGCAAGCAGCCGCTTGCCACCGCCGATGAAAAGCTGTGGGTCACGTTCAACGGCGAAATCTTCAACTACGTCGAGCTGACCAAGGAGCTGACCGCGCGCGGCCGCCAGTTCCGCACGCGCAGCGACACCGAGACCATCCTGCACGCCTACGCCGAGTATGGACCCGCGTGCGTCGAATCTTTCAACGGCGACTTCGCCTACGCCATCTGGGACCGCGAGCGCCAGCGCCTCGTCATGGCGCGCGACCGCATGGGCGTGCGGCCGCTTTACTACACCGTTCACGACGGCGTGCTGGTATTCGCCTCCGAGGTGAAATCGCTGTTCCTTTATCCGGGGCTGCGCGCCGAGCTCGACCCGCTGGGCCTCGATCAGTGCTTCACGTTCTGGTCGCCGCTCGCCCCGCGCACCGCCTTCAAGGGCGTGCACGAGCTGCCGCCGGGACACCAGCTCATCGCGGAGCACGGCACGCTGAAAGTGCAGCCGTACTGGAAGCTGCGCTTCCCGGCGCGCGGCGAGCGCTCGCGCGCGGATGCAGATGCCATTGGCGAGCAAGTGGAAGCGCTGCTCGCCGACGCGACGCGCATCCGCATGCGGGCCGACGTGCCCGTCGGCGCCTATCTGAGCGGCGGCTTCGACTCCTCGGTGACCACGGCGCTCGCCAAGGGGTACAACGAAGGCCTGCGCACTTTCTCGCTCGAGTTTGAAAGCCCCGAGCTCGACGAATCGGCCTATCAACGCACCCTTGTGGAAGCGTTGGGCACGGACCACTCCTCACTGCGCTGCAAGGGCGGCGACATCGCCGCGGCCTTCGAGCAGGTCATCCGGCACACCGAGCGGCCCGTGCTGCGCGCGGCGCCGGCGGCGCTCTACCTGCTCGCGCGCCAGGTGCGCGACCATGGCTTCAAGGTGGTGCTCACCGGCGAAGGCGCGGACGAAGTCTTCGGCGGCTACGACATCTTCAAGGAAGCGCTGGTGCGCCGCTTCTGGGCGCGCCAGCCGAACTCGAAATGGCGCCCGCTGCTCCTGCGCCGGCTCTACCCGTACCTCGGCGGCCTGCAATCGCAGCCGGCGCGCTATCTGGAAGCCTTCTTCCGCACCGGCCTCGCCGCGGGCGACGATCCGCTGTTTTCGCACCTGCCGCGCTTCGCGCTCACGCGGCGCATCAGCCAGTTCTACTCGGGCGATCTGCGCCGCGCGATCAATGGCTACGACCCGCTCGAAGACCTGCGTTCCACCCTGCCGCCGGAATTCGGCTCCTGGCACCCGCTGTCGCGCGCGCAGTACCTCGAGACCGGCTGTCTGCTGCCCGGCTACATCCTTTCGTCGCAGGGCGACCGCGTCGCCATGGCCCACGCGGTCGAAGGCCGCTTCCCGTTCCTCGACCACCGCGTGGTCGAGCTGGGCGCCGCGCTGCCCCCGGCGATGAAGGTCAAGGGGCTGCGCGAGAAGTACGTGCTGCGCCGCGCGCTCGGGCGGCATCTGCCGCGCGCGATCGTCGAGCGCCCCAAGCAGCCGTATCGCGCGCCCGACAGCGAAAGCTTCCTGCATGCCGGCGCGCCCGGGTACGTGGATGCGCTGCTCGCCCCCGAGGCGATCGGCCGCGCGGGCTATTTCGAGCCGCGCGCCGTGCGCCGCCTGGTCGACAAGTGCCGTAATCCGCTCGGACCGGTCTCGGCCGGCGACAACATGGCGTTCATCGGTATCCTGTCGACGCAGCTGCTGCATTCATGCTACGTGCAAGCGTTGATCTGAAAGCGGCTGATCTGAAGGAAGCTGCCCGATTCGAATCCCGTGTCACGAAGCTCGGCTATCGTCTCGCTTGCCCGGAAACTCCCAGCCCATGAAACACGATATCAGCCTCGCTGTGCGCCGCTTCATCGGCGAGAATTTCATGTTCCGCGACGACGGCGACGCCATCACGCATGATGCCTCGCTGCTCGACGCCGGCATCATCGACTCCACCGGCGTGCTCGAGCTGGTGTGCTTTCTCGAGAGCAGCTTCGGCATCGAAGTGCACGACGAGGAGATGCTGCCGGAGAACCTCGACTCGATCCGCGCGATCAGCGCTTACGTCAGCCGCAAGCTCGAATCCCGCAAGATCGAACTCGTTGCTTGACGGTGCGAGTCGAATCCTTCCTGCTCGAAAGCGCCCGGCGCTTTCCAGCTAAGACCGCGCTGGTCGCCGGGCCGGCGCGCCTGAGCTATCAGGAGCTCGCTGCCCGCGCGGCTTCGTTCGCCGCCGAGTTGCGACGCCAGGGCGTGGCGCGCAGCGATCGCGTCGTCATCTTCCTGCACAACTCGCCCGAGGCGGTGATCGCCGTCTTCGGCACGCTGCTCGCGGGCGGCGTGTTCAGCGTGGTCAACCCCGGCACCAAGGCCGACAAGCTCGCCTACATCCTCAACCATTGCACGGCAAAGGCGCTGGTCACCGAGCCTCGCCTCGCTGAGGTCGCCAGCTCGGCGCGCGAGAGCGCCCCGGCAGTCGCGACGACGCTGGTCACACCGTTCAATTTCGAGCAAGCGCCAGCGCCCGCACAGCCGGGGATCGATCTCGACCTGGCGATGATCGTCTACACCTCTGGCTCAACGGGATTTCCGAAGGGCGTGACGATGACGCACGCCAACATCGCGGCGGCCGCGACTTCGATCACCACCTATCTCGACAGCCGTGCCGAGGACATCGTCCTGTCGGTGCTGCCGCTCGCCTTCGATTACGGCCTGTACCAGGCGCTGATGTGCGCCAAGGTCGGCGCCACGCTGGTGCTGGAGAAATCGTTCACCTACCCGGCGGTGGTGCTGGAGAAGCTGAAAAGCGAGCGCGTCACCGGCTTTCCGCTCGTGCCGACGCTCGCCGCGATGCTCTTGCAGATGAAGCAGCTCGCGCCCGGGATGTTTCCCGACCTGCGATATCTGACGAATACGGCGGCGGCGCTGCCGCGCGCGCACATCGAGCGGCTGCGCGAGCTCTTCCCGCAGGCGAAGCTCTACTCGATGTACGGCCTCACCGAATGCAAGCGCTGCACCTATCTGCCGCCCGAGCAGCTCGCGCTGCGGCCCGAGTCGGTCGGCATCGCGATTCCCGGCACCGAGGCCTACGTGGTCGACGAGCTGGGCCAGCGCGTCGCGCCAGGCACCGTGGGCGAGCTCGTGATCCGCGGTGCGCACGTGATGCAAGGCTACTGGGCCGACGAGGAAGCGACCGCGCGCGTGCTGCGGCCGGGGCCCTACCCGTGGGAGAAGGTGCTGCACACCGGCGATCTATTCCGCAGCGACGACCAAGGCTACCTGTACTTCGTCGGCCGCAAGGACGACATCATCAAGACGCGCGGCGAGAAGGTGAGCCCGAAAGAGGTCGAGAACGTGCTCTACGAGCTTCCCGGGATCCGCGAAGCGGCGGTCATCGGCGTGCCCGATCCGATCTTAGGCGAGGCGGTGAAGGCGATCGTCGCCGCCGATGACGGCGTCACCGAGCGCGACATCATCCGCCACTGCGCGGCGCGCCTCGAGGACTTCATGGTGCCCTCGTCGGTCGAGTTCCGCGGCCAGCTGCCCAAGAGCGAGAACGGCAAGATCGCGCGCAAGGAGCTCGTCGCCGCATGAACGCGCGCTTCGATCCCCTTTCACTGAATTTAAACGCAGCCGTCGAGGTCGAGCGCATCGCCACGACGCTGCGCAGCCAGGTGCTCAAGCAGCTGCGCCGCAAGGGCGTGGTGCTCGGGCTTTCGGGCGGCGTCGACTCGAGCGTGGTGGCCGCGCTCTGCGTGCGCGCCTTCGGCGCAGACCGCGTGCTCGGCATCTACATGCCGGAGCAGGACTCCGAGCCGGATAGCTTGCGGCTGGGGCAAGCCGTCGCCGAGTGGCTCGGCATCGAGACGGTGCTCGAGGACATCACGCCGATACTGGTCGGTGCCGGCTGCTATCGGCGGCGCGACGAGTACATCCGGCGCCTCGTCCCGGAATACGGCCCGGGCTGGCGCTCGAAGGTGGTATTGCGCAAGGCCAAGGGCACGGCGGGATACAACGTGTTTCACCTCGTGGTGCGCGGCCCGCACGGCGAGGAAAAGGAAGCGCGCATGCCGCCCGAGGTCTACCTCGGCATCGTCGCCACCACCAACATGAAGCAGCGCACGCGCAAGCAGCTCGAGTACTACCACGCCGATCGCCTGCAGTACGCGGTCGCGGGCACCCCCAACCGCCTCGAGTACGACCAGGGCTTCTTCGTCAAGAACGGCGACGGCGCGGCCGACGTCAAGCCGATCGCCCACCTCTACAAGTCGCAGGTCTACCAGCTCGCCGCCGAGCTCGGCGTCCCCGAGGAGATCCGCAGCCGGCCGCCGACCACCGACACCTATTCGCTCGCGCAGACGCAGGAAGAGTTCTTTTTTGGCATCTCGCTGCGCACGCTCGACGTGTGCATGTACGCGCTCGATCAGGGCGTGCCGGCCGAGACCGTCGCGCCCGCGGTGGGCTTGAGCACCGAGCAGGTGCTGGACGTATTCCGCGACATCGCCGGGCGGCGCCGCAGCACGCGCTACCAGCACGAGCAGCCGCTGCTCGTCGCGTAGGTCGCCTGTGCGTCAAGCGACTAGGCACAAGGCGAGCACCGTCTGGGTCCAGGTGGGCGACGGCGCCCGCCTGGAGCTGCATCACACGCCCTGGTGGCGGCACATCTACCGCGATTTCCGGCGCTACCGCGTCACGGCCGACGCGGCGCTGCGCACCATCTTTCTCACCCAGGGATTCTGGGCGAGCTGCATCTATCGCCTGTCGCGCGCCGGGGTGAAGCACGCGGGCTGGATCTCACGGCCGCTCGCGGCGCTCGCGCAGAAGCTGGTGGAGATCGTCACCGGCATCAGCGTCCCCGCGCAATGCGAGATCGGCGACGGTCTCTACATCGGCCATTACGGCTCGATCATCCTCTCCCCCGAGGCGCGCATCGGGCATAACTGCAGCCTCGCGCAGAACGTCACCATCGGCGTGGCGGGGGCGATCGGCGACGACGTGGTGGTCTGCGCCGGCTCGGTCGTGAGCCGCTCGGTGCCGGCGCGCGCCGTGGTCATGGGCAACCCGGCCCGCGTGGTGTCCTACGACGGCAGCTTCGACTACGTGTTCTACGACGGCATGGACGTCGACCCCGCCCGGCGCGAATCGCTCGAGAAGGTCAGGTCCTTGAACGTCGGCCCGGCGTAGTTCAGCGTCGAGACGAGCTCGTAATAGCTCACGCCGAGCTCCTTGGCCCAGCGGGCCAGGTCCTCGTCCCGTAGCGGGTTTGCATCGTCTGTAAGTCCCCTGCGTCTACCAGTTTCGCCACCTGGGCGGGGTGGCGGACTCTAACCCAAAAGAAAGGGCGGCCGAAGCCGCCCTTTCTTAACGCTGTGCGGAGCGCCTGCTAGAACCGCCAGAGCGCGCCGACGGTCAGTGTGTCGATATCGGCCTTTGTCCCCAGCCCTCCACCCCCCATCTTGCTGAAGCGCTGCCATTCGGCGCGTGCGGAGAGGATGCGGCTGAGATCAGCCTGAATGCCGACGCCATAGGTCAGGTCGGTCGTGCCGTGCTTGAGCGTGGCGCCGGTCGAGGGCGTCTCGGCCGTCACCTCGCCGTTATAGAGGCCGAGCCTGCCGAGGAGCGAGAGTCCCATGCCGCCGGCTCCCATCGGTACGCCCCAGGTGCCCACTCCCGATAGTTCCCACGCGGTGGCCTTGAGCCGGCTCGCGCCGAACGTGGTCTTGCCCATGTCGCTATAGCCGACCTCGAGGGCGGCGTAGCGATTGAACTGAAAGCCCCCGAACAGCTTGTAGTCCCTGCCCTTGTCGTCGCAGGGGCTCGAGCAGCCGCTGAAGTTGAACTTCGACTGGCCGACGTTGAAGCCGAGGTATCCGCCGCGCGTCGTTTGCGCCGCGGCCGGAGCCGCGAATGCAGCGGCCGCCAGACCCAGAACGGCAATGATTGCGGTGCTCTTCATAGCATTCCCTTTCTGTTGTTGGAACGTGGACAGAACACTAGCAAAGCGGGCATTTCCATAGGTCAGCAATGGCGGAATCGCGGCCTATCGGGGGCCGGGGGTGTTGCCGAAGTGCAACGCCCTACGGGTATCGGCCCGTATCTTGCGGCGCACACAGACTTGACGCTTGACGAAGGGAGGTCAGGATGACCGCGTACACCCCTCCTCCGAAATCCAGGATTCTCCTCGCCGTCACGCCGGACATGCGGGAGCGCTTTCAGCGCATCCTGGAACGGCACGAGACGAAGTTTGTCGGAACCGCGGGCGAGGCCATCCGGGCGCTCGATGACCTCGAGCACTTCAGGATGGTCATCCTCAGCGTGCATTTCGACGAATCACAGATGTTCTCGCTGCTCGGGGACGTCCGTGCGCATTCGAATTACCGCAAGATCCCGATCCTGTGCGTGCTCGGGGCGCGCGGGCCGGCGATCTCGGAGGTCGCAATCGAAGGTCTGGACCATGCCGTGAAAGCGATGCGAGCCAACGGCTTCCTCGACCTGCATCACTTCGCCGATGACGACGAGGGCAACGCCAGGATCTCCAGGATCGTGGACTACCTGATTCTCATCGACGGCGATCTCCAGCACATTGCGCGCGCGCTGGACGACTCGGTGGTGCAGATCGAGCGGCGGCGGGCAAAAACACCTGCAGGCTGAAGTCTCTGGAGGCGGGAGTCGGAATCGAACCGGCGTCCACGGCTTTGCAGGCCGCTGCATGACCACTCTGCCATCCCGCCGCACAAACTAGAAGGGAAGGTGCGGCGCCACGCCGGACCTTCCCTCGATAAGCTGGAGCGGGAAACGAGTCTCGAACTCGCGACCTCAACCTTGGCAAGGTTGCGCTCTACCAACTGAGCTATTCCCGCGCAGCGTCGGATTATATCAAGGGCCCACACTGGCATGGGGCAGCGCCTTGCGCAGGTAATACAGCATCGACGCCACCGTCAGTACCGCGGCGATGTTGATGAGCACGGTGCCCAGCCATTGCGCGTCGGGCAGCCCGAGGGCCAGCTCCTCGTGGTAGAGCAGCAGCGGAATGGCGATCATCTGGCTCACCGTCTTCAGCTTGCCGATGAAGGCGACCGCCACGCTCTTCGCCTGCCCCACCTTGGCCATCCACTCGCGCAGCGCCGAGATCGCGATCTCGCGTCCGATGATGATGAGCGCCACCAGCATGTCGACGCGCTGCAGGTACACGAGAACGATGAGCGCGCCCGCCACGATCAGTTTGTCGGCCACCGGGTCGAGGAACTCGCCAAACGCGGACATCTGGTTCAGGCGCCGCGCGAGGTAGCCGTCGAGCCAGTCGGTGGCCGCCGCGAGGATGAAGATCAGCGTCGCCGCCGCATTCTTGTGGTGATCCGAGAGCCAGTCGTACGGCAGGTAGTAAAGCCCGATGATCAGCGGGATCAGGATGATCCGCGACAGCGTGATGACGTTGGGTACGTTGAGGATGATCACGACGCGTGCAGGTGCCGGTAGATGCGCTCGGCGAGCGGGCGGCTGATGCCTTCGACCTTGGCGATGTCGTCCACCGCCGCGGCCTGCACGCCGCGCAGTCCGCCGAAATGCTCGATCAGCGCCTGGCGGCGCTTCGCGCCGATGCCCGGGATTTCATTGAGCATCGACGTCGTGCGCGCCTTGCCGCGCCGCGCGCGATGCCC
>VBCP01000514.1 GCA_005888925.1 Betaproteobacteria bacterium
CTGGGTGAAAGTCAGCGGCGCCGAGCGCATCTCGCGCCAGAGCGCGCCGTGGAAGGACGCGGTGCCGTTCGCGCGCAAGCTGGTGGCGGAGTTCGGCGACCGCGCGGTGTGGGGCACCGATTGGCCGCATCCGAATCTCAAGGAAGTGCCGGACGACGGCGATCTAGTCGATTTGCTTGGTGAAATCGCGCCGACCGAAGCGCGGCGCAAGGCGCTGCTCGTCGACAATCCGCGGCGACTGTATGGGTTCCCGGCTTAAGGACAAGATCGCCATCATCAGCGGCGCCGGCTGCATCTCGCGCCAGAGCGCGCCGTGGAAGGACGCGGTGCCGTTCGCGCGCAAGCTGGTGGCGGAGTTCGGCGACCGCGCGGTGTGGGGCACCGATTGGCCGCATCCGAATCTCAAGGAAGTGCCGGACGACGGCGATCTAGTCGATTTGCTTGGTGAAATCGCGCCGACCGAAGCGCGGCGCAAGGCGCTGCTCGTCGACAATCCGCGGCGACTGTATGGGTTCCCGGCTTAAGGACAAGATCGCCATCATCAGCGGCGCCGGCTCGA
This sequence comes from Betaproteobacteria bacterium, assembly GCA_005888925.1. Taxonomy (GTDB): domain Bacteria; phylum Pseudomonadota; class Gammaproteobacteria; order Burkholderiales; family SG8-39; genus SCGC-AG-212-J23. The sequence continues at coordinate 560 of VBCP01000514.1, forward strand.
TCGGCCCGGGCTGGGGCAATGGCCGCGCCACCACCGTGCGCTTCGTGGAAGAAGGCGCCAAGGTCTTTGCCGTCGATCGCGACGCCGCCGCGCTCGCTGAAACCGTCGACAAGGCCCCGGGCATCGCAACGCACCTCTGCGACGTCACCGATGCCGCCGCGGTTTCCGCCATGGTCCAGGCGTGCGTGAAGAAGTTTGGGCGCGTCGACATCCTGGTGAACAACGTCGGCGGCTCGGCGCCAGGCGGGCCGGTAGAAATGAGCGAAGAGGTCTGGGACGCGCAGCACGAGCTGAATCTCAAGAGCGTGTTCCTCGCCTGCAAGCACGTGCTGCCGGTGATGGAGCGCCAGGGCGCCGGCGCCGTCGTGAACATCGCATCGGCTTCGGGCATTCGCTGGAGCGGCTCGGCGCAGGTGGCGTATGCGGCGACCAAGGCCGGCGTGATCCAGCTCTCGCGCGTGGTCGCGGTGCAATACGCCGCGAAGGGCATCCGCGTGAATACCGTGGTGCCGGGACAGCTCCACACGCCGATGGTCGAGGCGCGCCTCGCGAAGCAGCGCATGGGCGGCGATGTCGATGCGCTCCTCAAAAGCCGGCTCAAGCGCATTCCATTGGGCTTTGCCGGCGATGGGCGGGATACGGCGAATGCCGTGCTGTTCCTCGCTTCGGACGAGGCGCGCTTCATCACCGGCGCCGAGATCGTGGTCGATGGCGGCATGACCGTGCGCTGTGACTAGGAGGAGTTCATGAACGCAGGCAAGTGGGCCATCTCGCTTCTCTTCGTCCCGCTGCTGGCGCTGGCGCAGACCTACCCGGCCAAGCCGGTGCGCATGGTCATCGGCTTTCCGGCGGGCGGGCCGGCGGACATCTTCGGCCGCTCGCTCGCGCAGGGAATGTCGGCGGACTTCGGTCAGCCCGTGATCGTCGAGAACATCAGCGGCGTCGGCGGCGTGCTCGGCGTCGAGCGCGGCGTAAAGGCGGCACCCGATGGCTACACCATGGTGCTCAACAGCGCTTCGCCGCTCGTGATCGCGCCGTTCTCGTTCGCCAAGCTCCCCTATGACATCAAGAAGGACATCGCCCTCATTACCGTCGTGGTGCGCGTGCCGGAAGTGCTGGCCGTGCATCCGTCGGTGCCGGCGAAGGATTTTGCCGAGCTCATCGCGTATGCGAAGGCGAATCCCGGCAAGGTGAACTTCGGCTCGGCCGGCGCCGGCAGCATCACGCACCTCGCGGGCGAGCTCCTCAAGGCGGAAGCGAAGATCGACATCGTGCACGTGCCTTACAAGGGCGCCGCTCCCGCGGTGACCGATCTCGTCGGCGGCCAGGTGCAGATGGGCATCTTCGACGTGCCGATCCTGCTCTCGCATATCCGCGCGGGAAAGCTGAAAGCCCTGGCCATCACGAGCGCGAAGCGCGCCGAGACGCTGCCCGACGTGCCGACTACGGTGGAGCTCAAATACCCGAACGTCACCTCGGACAACTGGTACGGACTCATCATGCCGGCGGCAACGCCCGGCGCCATCCAGAAGCGCGTCCACGCCGCGGCGACCGCGGCGCTCAAGTCCGCGGCGGTAAACGAGCAGTTCGCGAAAGTGGGCGGCGTCGCGGCTCCGGGCACGCCGCAGGATTACGCCAAGTTCCTGGAGAGCGAGCAGGCGAAGTGGGGCGCGGTGGTCAAGGCGATCGGCTTCAAGGAACAGAATTGAAGCGCATCGACGTCCCGGCGGTCGATCACATCGGCGTGCGCGTGCGCGATCTCGAGCGCGCGATGAAGTTCTACACGATGCTCGGCTTCAAGCTCGAGTTCAACGCCGCGAACGACGCGGTGGCCGTGGTGCGCAACGCGCACGGCGTCGAGCTGAACCTGGTCTACAACGCGAACGCCGCCGACGGCGGCAAGAACATCCTGATGGACGTCGGCGAGAAATACGCGGGCTACACGCATGTCGCGCTGCGCGTGAGCTCGATCAAGTCGGCGA
>VBCP01000086.1 GCA_005888925.1 Betaproteobacteria bacterium
CTTCCCTCCACCGAGAAGGTCGCGCTGCTCGAGAGGATCGAGCGCAAGTGCCGCGCGCGCGACCCGCGCATCACGCAGGTGATGGCGAGCCTCGGCGGCGAGTACGAGGTGGTGCTGATCGCGCGCGCCGATGGCGAGCTGGCCGCGGACGTGCGGCCGCTCGTGCGCCTGTCAGTCCAGGTCATCGCCGAGCAGAACGGGCGCCGCGAGAGCGGCACCGCGGGCGGCGGCGGGCGCACCGATTACTCGCACTTTACCGATGCGGTGCTCGACGAATACGCCGAGCAGGCCGTGTCACAAGCGCTCACCAACCTGGAAGCGCGGCCCGCTCCCGCCGGCACCATGACCGTGGTGCTCGGCCCCGGCTGGCCGGGCGTGCTGCTGCACGAAGCGGTGGGCCACGGCCTCGAGGGCGACTTCAACCGCAAGGGCAGCTCCGCGTTCTCGGGACGCCTCGGCCAGCGCGTTGCCTCGCCGGGGGTCACGGTGGTGGACGACGGCACGCTGCCCGGCCGGCGCGGCTCGCTCACGGTGGACGACGAGGGCACGCCGAGCCAGCGCAATGTGCTGATCGAGGACGGTGTGTTGCGCGGCTATCTGCAGGACAGCCTGAACGCGCGCCTGATGAAGATGCCGCTCACGGGCAACGCGCGCCGCGAATCCTTTGCGCACCTCACCATGCCGCGCATGACGAATACGTACATGCTCGCCGGCCCGCACGATCCTGCCGAGATCCTCAAGAGCGTGAAGAAGGGCCTGTATGCCACTAACTTCGGCGGCGGCCAGGTCGACATCACAAATGGCAAGTTCGTGTTCTCGGCGGCCGAGGCCTATCTGATTGAGAACGGGAAGGTGACTCACCCCGTGAAAGGGGCCACGCTGATCGGTAACGGCCCCGATGCGCTTACTCGCATCAGTATGATCGGCAACGACCTCCAGCTCGACAGCGGCATCGGCACCTGTGGCAAGGAAGGCCAGAGCGTGCCGGTGGGCGTCGGTCAGCCGACGCTCAAGATCGACGGTCTCACCGTGGGTGGCACCGGCACCTGAGCGCGCTCGACGCACTCGTCGCGAATATCCTCGACGGCGCGTTCATCGCGCTGCCACCGGATTACTCGCTGCCGGCGATGGACGCCGTGCGCGCTCTTATTCAAAGAAAAATAAAAAACCTCCGTCTATTGGGCGTGCCGGTGCTCGGCATGTCGGCCGATCTCCTGATCGGCGCCGGCTGCGTCGCCGAAGTGCATTCGAGCGCGGTGTCGCTCGGCGAGGCGGGCCTTGCGCCGCGCTTCACCGAAGCTGCGGAGCGCGGCGAGATCAAGGTCGTCGACTACACTTGTCCAGCGGTGCACACCGCGCTCCAGGCGACCGAGAAGGGCGTGCCGTTCATGCCGCTGCGCGGCGTGCTCGGCTCCGATCTCACGCGCGAGCGCGCCGACTGGCAGGTGGCGCAGAACCCCTTCTCCGCGGCGAAGGATCCGATCCTCCTGGTATCGGCGATCGTGCCCGACGTCGCGCTGTTCCATGCGCGCTGGGGCGACGGGGCGGGCAACGTCTGGGTCGGGCGCCGGCGCGAGCTCGCCACCATCGCCCATGCCGCGCGCAACACTTATGTAACGGTGGAGGAGCTGCGCCCGGGCGACATGCTGGAGGATGAGCTGCTGGCGCCCGGCGTCATCGCGTCCACCTACATCAGCGGACTCGCGCGCGCCGAACGCGGTGCCTGGCCGCTCGGCGTCGCCGACCTCTACGGCATCGACGACGCGCATCTCACGCTCTACGCCAAGGCCGCGCGCACGCGCGAGGGCTTCGAGCAATACCTGGGCGAATTCGTTTGGCAAAGCAGGAAGAGCTCCTTGCCTGCGTGATCGCGCGCCTGATTGGCGACGTTCATCATGTCGCCGTCGGTGCGGCGTCGCCCATTCCGGCTGCTGCTTGCGAACTGCTCCGCGCCAAAGGCCGCGCGATCCGTGTGACGCGGCTGCACCAGCGCAAAGGCAATCCGTTCACGGAGGGCTCGCGCGAGCTCTTCGACCTCGCCGGCCAGGGCCGCATCGATCTGTTCTTCCTCGGCGGCGCGCAGCTCGACGGCGAGGCGAACATCAACCTGGTGCGCGCCGAAGGGCACCGCTTCCCCGGCTCGTTCGGCTCGGCGTTCATGTACTTCACCTGCCGCACGATCCTCTTCCGCGAAGAGCACTCGCGCCGCGTGCTGGTGCCGAAGGTGGAGTTCATCTCGGCGCCGGGCTGGAGTGCGCCCGACGTGCAGCGGCGCGGCGGTCCCGTGGCGCTCGTCACGGGCAAGGCGCTCTTCGCCTGGCAGAAGGAGAAATGCCGCTTCCGCTTGGAGAGCGTCCACCCTGGCCATAGCGCGGACGAGGTGCGGGAAAACACCGGCTTCGACTACGACGCCGAGCGCGTGGCCGAGACGCCGGCGCCGTCGGCCGAGGAGCTCGCGCTGCTGCGCAGCAGCGTCGCCGAGCGGCTTGCCTCCGACTATCCCGAGTTCGTGCGCCGGGTGTGGGGCTAAACTAGCGGTATGAACGCGCCCGAAAAAGTCCGGCAATACGATCGCGCCGCCCAGACGGTCGGCAACATCGTGCATCTCGAGCATTTCAACGTCGTGATTCCCGACCAGCGGCTGGCGATCCTGTTCTATGTCGTCGGCCTCGGCGGCACGCGCGACCCGTATCTCTTCCCGGGGCTCGAGAACATGTGGGTGAATTTCGGCCGCACGCAGTGCCACCTTCCGAGCCGCGCAGTGCCGCCGCGCGCCGAGGTGCTGCGCGGCACCGCGGGACTCGTCGTGCCGAGCCTCGACGAGCTGGAGAAGCGTCTCACCTACGCCGGCAGCGAGATGAAGCGCGTGGTACCGGAGGCGAAGACCAAGTTTTCCTGGGCCCGTAAAGGCGACGTCGTGGAAGCGACCTGTCCCTGGGGCAACCGCGTGCGCTGCCACGCGCCGTCGCCGGAATTCGGCCGCACGGAGCTTGGCCTCGTGTACGTCGACTTCGACGTGCCGCGCGGCACGGCCGAAGGCATCGCCCGGTTCTACGACCAGGTGCTGCGTGCGCCGGCAAAGGCGGAAAAGGGGCGCGCGACGGTGAGAGTCGGGCGCGACCAGCGGCTGCTGTTCACCGAGACCGATGCGCCGCAGCCGGAGTACGACAACCATCACGTCCAGATCTACATCGCGGATTTCTCCACGCCCTACGAGTGGCTGAAGGAGCGCGATCTGATCACCATGGAGACCGACGCCAACGAGTGGCGCTTCCAGTGGATCACCGATCCGAAGGACCGCAAGCCGCTCTTCCAGATCGAGCACGAGGTGCGCAGCATGAAGCACCACCTTTTCGCGCGGCCGCTCGTGAACCGCAACCATGGCATCACCAACATGACGTACCAGGCGGGGCAGGACGCGTTCCGGGGAACGTACTGAACAAGCCTCTCGCGGCAAAGCTCTGGAACGAGTACCAAGGCCCGCACGCGGATTTGCGCGAGGCGCT
>VBCP01000087.1:0-5113 GCA_005888925.1 Betaproteobacteria bacterium
CGCTGCCGACGCCGCATCCGAAGCTGCGCATCGCGCAGGTGCGTGCGCCGGAAAACCCGGCGCTGCTCGAGGACGTCCTGGGGTGGCTGGCGCGGCCCGACGGCACCGACGTGAGCGAGCGCCTGCGCGCCTGGGTGCCCGAGTACGGCACGGGCGCCTAGCGGCCGTCCGCCTTGCGCAGCTCCATGAGCTTCGCGTACTTCATGTAGCTGTTCATGCAGCCGATCGAGATGTGCAGCAGGCCCGGCACGCCATCGAGAAAGCCCAGGCGCAGCACGTAGAACTTGAAGAAGCGCACTACCGGAGAGAAGAGCAGCCGCAGCACGCCCGAGCCGCGGCCGAGCTCGTAGGCCTGGCGCGCGGCGAGCGTGGTGTAGCGGTTCTGCCGGTCGAGATAGGCGGCGAGATCGTCCGAGGAATCGTGCATCAGGTCGCCTTCGAGCGTGCCGGGCGTCACGGCGTAGAGCACCTTCTCGTGCACCAGATCATCGCTCCAGCGCGCGTTCATGCGGTTGAAGAGCCGCGGGCTCCAGTCCGGATAGCCTTCGCCGTGTGACAGCCACCGACCCAGAAAGCGGTTGCGCCGCGGCATGCGGTACACGGGCGACACCGGCGCCGCCAGGGCTTTGCCGATGCTCGCGGCGAGCTCGGCGGAAACGCGCTCGTCGGCGTCGATGCACAGCACCCAGTCGTTCTTCGCCTGGTCGACGGCGAACTGCTTCTGGCGGCCGAAGCCGAGCCACTCCTTCTGCACCACGCGCGCGCCGCGGCGCGCGGCGATCTCGAGCGTGCCGTCGCTCGACGCGGAGTCGACGATCAGCATCTCGTCGGCGAAGGCGAGGCTCTCGAGGCAGGAATCGAGCACCGCGGCGGCGTTGCGCGTGATCAGCACGGCCGAGAGCGGTGCGCGGGGCGGGGCGCTCAAATTCTTATCCTTATCCCATACAATCGCGGCCAATAATTTTAAATGGCTTTGTCCGACGCTTAAGATCCTCTTCGTCAAGACCTCGTCGCTCGGCGACGTGGTGCATAACTGCCCCGCGGTGAGCGACGCCGCGCGCAAGCTCCCGGCCGCCGAGATCGACTGGGTCGTCGAGGAGCCGTTCGCCGCGATCGCGGCGATGCACGCGTCGGTGCGCCGCGTGATCCCGGTGCGGCTGCGCCGCTGGCGCCGGCAGTGGTGGCGCGCCGCGACGTGGCGCGAGATCGGCGCTTTCCGCGCAGCCGTGAGCGCGGAGCGCTACGACGCGGTCATCGATACGCAATCGCTGATCAAGAGCGCGCTGATCTCCACCTTTGCGCTCGGCGAGCGCCACGGCATGGACGCATCGAGCGCGCGCGAGTGGCTTGCGGCGCGCTTCTATCAGCGCCGGCATGCCGTGCCGCGCGGCCTGCATGCCGTGGAGCGCAATCGCCGCCTCACCGCGGCGGCGCTGGGATACACGCTCGAGCCCGCGCTGGACTACGGCCTCGCGCCGATCGCGGGCGACGCCGGTGATGCGCCGTATGCCGTGTTCCTCACCATGACGAGCCGCGCGGACAAGCTGTGGCCCGAGGAGCGCTGGATCGAGCTCGGGCGCGCGCTAGGCGTGCGGGTCGTGCTGCCGTGGGGCAGCGACGCGGAGCGCGCGCGGGCGGGGCGCATCGCCGCCGCCCTCTCGGAAGCGGAAGTCACGCCGCGCATGACGCTCGAGCAGCTCGCGCGGCTTTTGGTGCGGGCGCAGGCCGTCATCGGCGTCGACACCGGGCTCACACACCTGGCGGCGGCACTGGGCGCCCGGAGCGTCGGCATCTATTGCGGCTCCGATCCGGCGCTCACCGGCATCTACGGTGCGCCGCAGGCGACGAACGTCGGTGCGCTCGGCGTTGCGCCGAGCGCGGCCGAAGTGTTGCGGGTTCTGCGGTGAGAGCGCTGTACACGGTGCTGCTGCGGCTCGCGCTGCCATTCCTGCTCGCGCGGCTGTGGTGGCGCGGCCGCGCCGAACCCGGCTATCGCGATGCGGTGACCGAGCGCTTCGGCATCTATCGCATCGACCGCGCGGAGCGGCTGCTGTGGATTCACGCCGTGTCGGTCGGCGAAGCGCGCGCCGCCGAGCCGCTGGTGCGCGCGCTGGGCGGCGCCTTGCCCGATCACCGCATCCTCATGACCTGCACCACGGCGGCGGGCCGCGAGACGATCAAGCAGCTCTACGGCGAGTCGCTGCTCAGCGCGTATCTGCCCTACGACTTTCCCGAGGCGGCGCAGGGGTTCCTGCAGTACTTCCGGCCGCGCCTGGGGATCCTGATGGAGACCGAGATCTGGCCCAACCTGCTCGAGCAATGCGCGCGGCACCGCGTGCCGGTGATGCTCGCCAACGCGCGCCTTTCCGAGAAATCGGCGCGCGGCTATCGCCGCTGGCGGGCGCTGCTGCGACCCGCTTTCGCTTCGCTCGCGGCGGTATGCGCGCAGAGCGCGGCGGACGCGCAGCGGCTGCGCGCGGTCGGCGCGCCTGCGGTAGAAGTCACCGGCAACCTGAAATTCGATGTCGAGCCGGACGCCGCGCAGCTCGCCGCCGGAGCCGCCTGGCGCAGTGCGCTTGCACGGCGCGTGATCCTTCTCGCCAGCACCCGGGAAGGCGAGGAGCGCATGCTGCTGGACGCGGCGCCGGCGGATTTGGCAGCGCTGCTGCTCGTGGTGCCGCGGCATCCGCGGCGCTTCGACGAAGTGGCCGAGCTCGCGCAATCGCGCCGCAGCCGGCAATCGACGCCGGCGTCCGCCGACCGCGTCCACCTCGGCGACAGCATGGGTGAGATGGCGTTCTATTACGGCGCCTGCGATGTGGCGATCATCGGCGGCTCCTTTGCGCCGCTCGGCGGCCAGAACCTGATCGAGGCGCTGGCGGCCGGCGCGCCCGTGATCGTCGGGCCGCACATGTACAACTTCGCCCAAGCGACCGAGCTCGCCGTGGCGGCAGGCGCGGCCATCCAGGTGCCTGACGCTGCGTCGGCGATGCGCGGTGCCATTGGCTTGCTGGCGAACGAAGAGCAAAGGCGCCGCATGAGCGAGGCTGGACGGAATCTTTGCGCCGCGCACCGCGGGGCGACTGCGCGGCATCTGGCGGCGTGCCGCCGGCTGCTACAGCTGTAGCGCCCGGTTCACTTCCTCGAGGTCTTCTTCGCGCAGGCTGCCGGCCGCGGCCTTGAGGCGCAGCTGGTTGAGGATCGCGTTGTAGCGCGCGACGGCCAAGTCGCGCCGGGTGGAGAAGAGCTGCTGCTGCGCGTTCAGCACGTCGATATTGATGCGCACGCCGACCTCGTAGCCCAGGCGGTTCGAATCGAGCGCGCTCTGCGAGGAGGTCAGCGCCTGCTCGAGCGCGCCGACCTGCGCGATGCCGTTGATCACGGCGAGATAGGTCTGGCGGGTCGTCACCGCCGCGGTACGGCGCGCATTTTCGAGATCCTGGCCCGCCTTGAGATAGTTGGCCGCGGCTTCGCGCTCGCGCGAGCTCAAGCTGCCGCCCTGGTAGAGCGGCACCGCCAGCTGCAGCGCGATCTGCCCGGTGGTGATCTCGCGCCCGATGCCGCTCTGCAGCGACCCCGTATCGCGCGTCGTGCCGTACGTACCGACGAGGTCGAGCGTCGGCAGGTGCCCCGCGCTCGCGCGCTTCGCCTCGAGCTGCGCGACGTCGGCCACTGCCTGCTGGATGAGCACCGGGTAGCTCTGCTTCTCCGCGAGATCGACCCAGCTTTGCATGTCGTTCGGCGTCGGCGGCGACAGGCGAATCTCGGCGCGCAGGGGCTTGAGCTGCGCGTACTCCTTGCCCGTGACGAGCTGCAGCGCCCGGCGCTTGTTCTCCAGGTCGTTCTGCGCGGCGATCTCCTGGGCGATGATCAGGTCATAGCGCGCCTGGGCCTCGTGCGTGTCGGTGATCGTCGCCGTGCCGACCTCGAAGTTGCGCTTCGCCTGCGCCAGCTGCTCCGAGATCGCCGCCTTCTGCGCCCCGACCAGCGCGAGGGTGTCCTGCGCCGCGAGCACGTCGAAATAGGCCTGCGCCGCGCGCACGGTGAGGTCCTGGCTCGCCTGGGCGAAGGTCGCCTCTGCCTGGCGCACCTGGTAATCGGCCTGGTCGCGCTGCGCCAGGTTCTGCGGCCGGAACACCGGCTGGCTGAGCGTGAAGGTGTAGCCCGCGGTCGTCGGGCTGCGTACGAAGTCCTGCTGCACGAGCTGGTTGCTCGATTCGAGCACGATGCGCTGCGCGGCCGTGTTGGCGGTGAGGTTGAGGCTCGGCAGCAGCAGCGCGCGCGCCTGCGGGATGCGCTCGCGCCCGGCCTCGAGCGAAAAGCGCGCGGCGCCATACACGGCGTCGTAGCGCTGCGCGTCGCGGTAGACCTGGAGCAGGTCCTCGGCCGCGGCGGGCAAAGCCACGGCCGCCAGCGTGAAGGCCCAGGCTCTAATAAAGCGGCACCGTCGGATCGACGGTTCTCGACCAGGCATCCACGCCCCCCACGAGATTATGGACTTTTGTATAACCGGCTTTTTCGAGGAACATCGCCACCTGCTGGCTGCGGCCGCCATGGTGGCAAATGGCGATCACGTCCTTGCCCGGGTCGATTTCTCCGAGGCGTCCAGGTATTTCGCGCATCGGCACGAACTGCGCGCCTGCGATGCGCGCCTTTTCGTACTCCCATGCCTCGCGCACGTCGAGGAGCAGCGGCTTTGCGCGGCTCGCATCGGCGAGCCACGCGGCCAACTCGGACGCGCTGATCTGTTTCATCCGTTAGAAGCGAAAACGGACGGGCTGCTCGGCGTTCACCAGCGACGCGACCACGGTCTCGAAGAGATCGACGCTGTGAAACGCGCCCGGCGCGGTGCAACTCACGACGCGCGCGGTCATCGCCGGCGCCTCGCCGACCACGGCGAAGAGGCGGCCGCCGATCTCGAGCTGCTCGAGAAAGGCCTGCGGCAGCACCGGCGTGGAACCGGTGAGCACGATCACATGGTAGGGCGCATGGCGCTCCCAGCCGCGGGCGGCGTCGCCGATCTCCAGGGTGACATTGGCTGCACCGTGGCGCTCCAGGTTGCGCCGGCCGAACGCGGCCAGCGCGGGCTTGATCTCGACCGAGTACACGTGCG
>VBCP01000087.1:5179-5608 GCA_005888925.1 Betaproteobacteria bacterium
CTCGTTTGCCGTTGCCTTTCCTTCTAGGTCCAGCGGGATCTGCAGGTCGGAGAAGGCGAGCGCGCGATGCTTCTCGGGCACGAACTCCTCGCGCGGCACGACATACAGCAGATCGAGCACGTCCTGGTCGAGCACTTCCCAGGTGCGAATCTGCTGCTCGACCATATTGGTGCGCGCTTGCTCTAGATCCATGGCGAGCGGCATTATAATCATCGCCTTAGCGTTGGGGGTCCCGCACGCAATGGAAGATGAGCGATGCGGGTGAGAGACACCCTTCGAACCTGATGCGGGTAATCCCGCCGTAGGGAAGCGCACATGAATGCCAATCCGAAGTTTCTTGCCGCCACCGCCCACGTAGACGACGCAGCGATAAAGCCGCTGCCCAATTCGCGCAAGCTATATGTTGGGGAGCTGCGCGTGCCGATGCGC
>VBCP01000516.1 GCA_005888925.1 Betaproteobacteria bacterium
CGGGATCGATGTGCCCCACGGTGGTCGCGGCGAGTGCACCGCCGAGACCGGCGAGCGCGGCGGCGATGACGTACTTCACGTGTACCGCGCGGCGCGCCGAGGCGCCCATGTACTCGACGCGGATCTCGTTGTCCTTGATCGCCGGCGCGAGGCGCCCGAGCGGCGTCTGCAGGTAGCGGTGCACGAGGAGCGCAGCAATAGAGGCGACGCCAGCGGCGGAGAGCAGCACCGCATAGCGCACCCACTCCGGTCTGGGTCGCACGCCAAGGAGCGTCGAGGGCAGGATGTTGAACCCGTCAGTGGACCCGAGCGCCTCGGTCTTGACCAGCAAGCCGTACAGGATCATCGACAGCGCGAGACTCAACAGGCCGAAGAAGATGCCGCGGTAGCGCGCGAGCAGGAAGCCGAGCACGAAGGCGGTGGCCGCGGCGACGGCGCCGCCGACCAGCATCTCGACGAAGATGTCCGAAATGCCGAAGAAACGGCCGAGCGCGCCGGCGGAATACGCTCCGAGGCAATAGAAGAGCGCCTGGCCGAAGGATACGAGCCCGGTGCGCAGCAGGAGCAGCAGTCCCAGTGCGACGAGGCCGCGTGCGAACGCCACCGTCATGATGAACATCGCCCACTGCGGCAGCCAGGGTCCGGCGATAGCCAAAACGACGAAGCTGGCCACGACCACCGCGATGGTGCGGTCGCGCTTCATATCTTCCTCGGCTCGGCGAGGCTGAAGAGGCCGCGCGGCCGCAGCGCGAGCACCGCCGCCATGACGAAGTAGATGACGAAGAGCTCCACCTGCGGCAGGTAGTGCACCGAGAGCGAGCGCACCACGCCGACGATGATCGCGCCGAGCGCCGCTCCGGGCAGGCTGCCGAGACCGCCGATCACCACCACCGCGAACGACAGCACGATCACCTCCACGCCCAGTCCGGGCACGACGGACACGGTGGGGGCGGTGAACGCGCCGGCGAGCGCGGCGAGGACCGAGCCGAGCGCGAACGTCGCCAGGTAGTAGCGGCCGACGTTGACGCCCATCGCCCGACTCACTTCAGGATCGTGGATGACGGCGAGAAGCAGCTTGCCGGCGCGGGTGCCGTGCAGCAGCCACGCCAGCCCGCCGCCGAAGAAGATCGCCGCGGCGACGAGCACGAGGTTGTAGGTCGGATACGCCATGCCCGCGACCTGGAAGCTCCCGAGCAGCGCGTAGGGCTGGGCGATGTAATAGGGATTCACGCCCCAGATCAGCTTGACCACGTCCTCGAGGATGAGGAAGAGCGCGTAGGTCACGAGCAGGATCACCACCTCGTCGCGCACGTAAAGGTAGCGCAGGATGGCGCGCTCGATGAACACCGCAAAGGGAGCGGCCACCACGATCGCCGCGACGACCAGCACCACGTAGGACAGCATCGGCGGATAGCCGCGCGCGAGCCAAGCGGCCGTGAGCGAGGCCGCGGCATACGCGCCGATGGCGTAGAAGCTGCCGTGGGTGACGTTGACGATCTTCATCACCCCGTAGATCAGCGTCAGTCCCAGCGCGGCGATGAACAGCCACGCTGAGTAGATGACGCTGTCTGCTGCGACTGCTAGAAGCTGGTTCAGCTCAGTTTACTGGGGCTTGAAGCCGCTCTTGATCCAGTCGGCCGACTTCATGCCCTCCGGCGGATTGACCTTCTCTGCCGGGTAGCGCTTCACGTTGACGAGCGTGAGCTTGCCGTTCACCAGCTTGGTCGTGCCGTAGGCCGTCTCCATGATCGCCTGGTGGCCCTTGCCGAGCGCCATCTTCACGGCGCCCCCGGGCCCTTCGAAGGTCATGTTCTCGAGCGCCGCGCCGACCTGCTCGTTGGTGGGGCGCTTGCCGCCCGCCGCATCCTGCGCCTTCTCCCAGGCGAGCTTCACGCCGAGAATGGCCTGCGCCATCTGGTAGGAGGCGTAGTTCGGCGGCGCATTGAACCGTTTCTCGAACCCCTGGGCGAACCATTGGTTGTACCGGTTATTCGGTGCGTAAGGTCCGAACGGCCCGCGCGCGCCGAGCACCGTGCCGTCGGGGATCTGGTTGCCGAGCTTGTGCATGACGGTCTCGCCGGTGGTGAGGATGGTCATGCTCTTCTGCATCAGCCCGCGCGGCCCGCCCTGCAGGATCAGCGCCTCGAGGTCGCCGTCCCAGAAGCTCGAATGGATCACGTCGGCGCCGGCGCCGAGCAGCGCCGAGATCTCGGCGTTGTACTGGCCGGCGAAGAGCTTCGGCATCTGCGAGGTCTTCACCTCGATATTGGGCATCAGGACCTTCATCGCCAGCTCGAAGTCGCTCCAGGAATCCTGGCCCCAGGCGTAGTTCTGGTTCAGGCCGGCAATCGACTTGATGCTCGGCTTCACGTCCTTGACGTAGAGCGCCGCGCCGACGCTGTCCTTGGTCGCGGTCGACGACGTGCGGAACACGTACTTGTAGGAGGCGTCCTCGAAAATCCGCGGCGTGCCGCAGTCGAAGAAGTTGGTGAACTTCTTCAGCTCCTCGGCGACCGGCGCGATGGCGAGGCAGTTGCCGCTCGAGATGTAGCCGATCACGAGATCGACGTTGTGCTTCTGCACCAGGTTGCGGAACTCCGTGACCTGCGTCGTCGTGGTGCCCGCTTCGTCGACGATGACGGTTTCGAGGGTCGCGCCGCCGAACCCTTTCTTGTTGTACGGCGCCGGCACTTTCCCCCCGTTCAGCTCGTCGATGACGAAGTCGGCCGAGTTCTTCGCCGGCACGCCGAAGGGCGCCGCCGCCGGCCCGGAGATGAAGGCGACGATGCCGATCTTCACGTTCTGCGCAAAGGCGCCCGGCGCCAGCATCAGCGCGGCAAGCGCAACCAGCAGCTTCCTCATGCAACCCTCCTATGTGATGTTTT
>VBCP01000515.1 GCA_005888925.1 Betaproteobacteria bacterium
AGAAGCCGAGCGTGACGAAGCCCATGTGCGAGATGGAGGAATAGGCGATCAGCCTCTTCATGTCGGTCTGCACCAGCGTCACCAGGCCGATGTAGACGATGGCGATGAGCGACAGCGCCACCATCAGCCAGGCGAGATGGCGCGAGGCATCCGGCAGGATCGGCAGCGAGAAGCGCACGAAGCCGTAGGCCCCGAGCTTGAGGAGAATCGCGGCCAGCACCACCGAGCCGCCGGTCGGCGCCTCGGTATGCGCGTCGGGCAGCCAGGTATGCACCGGCCACATCGGCACCTTGACGGCGAACGCAAACAAAAAACCAAAAAAAAGCGCGATCTGTGCACCCAGCGGCAGCGGCAGCTTATGCCAGTCGAGGATCTCGAAGCTGCCGCCGGACTTGTTGTAGAGATACAGCAGCGCGATCAGCATCAAGAGCGACCCGGCGAGCGTGTAGAGGAAGAACTTGACCGCGGCATAGACGCGGTTCGGCCCGCCCCAGATGCCGATGATGATGAACATCGGGATCAGCGTGCCCTCGAAGAACACATAGAACAGCACCGCGTCCAGGGCGGAAAAGACGCCGTTCAAGAGGCCCGACATGATGAGGAAGGCGGCGTAGTACTGCGCGACGCGCGTCTCGATCACGGTCCAGCCGGCGATCACCACCAGGATGGTGATGAAGCTGTTCAGCAGCACGAACAGCATCGAGATGCCGTCGACGCCGAGGTGGTAGTGGATGCTGAAGCGCTCGATCCAGGGCCTGAGCTCGACGAACTGCATGGCGCTCGTGGTGGCGTCGAAGCCGGTCCACAGCGGCACGGTGACGACGAAGCCGAGCAGCGCGCCGCCGAGCGCGATCCAGCGCGTGAGCGGATTGCGCTCGCCGGCGAACAGCACCAGCACGCCGGCGATGATGGGAATCCAGATCGCGGCCGAGAGCAATATCACTTGCGCAGGAACCAGAAGGCGAGGATCACCACGCCGATCAGCATGGTGAAGGCGTACTGGTAGACGAAGCCGGTCTGGAACAGGCGGATCACGGAGGAGAACCAGCCCACCACCCGCGCCGAGCCGTTCACCATCAGGCCGTCGATCAGCGCCTGATCGCCGCCGCGCCAGAAGCCCTTGCCGAGGTTGCGCGCGCCGCCGGCGAAGAGCCAGGCGTAGAGCTCGTCGAAGCCGTACTTGCGCTCGACCAGCGCGTAGAGCGGGCCGAGCTCCATCGCGATGCGCTTGGGCAGCGCCGGGCGCTTCAGGTACAGGAACCAGGCGGTGACGATGCCGGCGAGCGCGAGCCAGAACGGAATGGCGACGAAGCCGTGCGCCATGAAGGCCCAGATGCCGTGGTATTCCTCCTCCACCTTCGGCAGCGCGCCCTGGAAGTAGTCGCCGAACAGCACCGGGCCGATCACCCAGCCGGCGGCGACCGACGGGATGGCGAGCAGCACCAGCGGCGCCGTGACCACCGCCGGCGATTCGTGCGGCGGATGCGCGGCGTCGAAGCGCGGCGTGCCGTGGAAGGCCATGAACAGCATGCGGAACGTGTAGGTCGCCGTCACGAATACGCAGATGAGCACGCACAGGTAGGCAAAGAGGTGCCCCGGCGTGTCGGAGCGGTGCACCGCCTCGATGATCGCGTCCTTCGAGAAGAAGCCGGCGAAGCCGGGGATGCCGGCGGAGGAGATCGCGCCGATCAGCATCGTCCAGTAGGTCCAGGGCATGTAGCGTCTGAGCGCTCCCATGCGCCGCATGTCCTGCTCGTGATGCAGCGCGATGATCACCGAGCCCGCCGCAAGGAACAGCAGCGCCTTGAAGAAGGCGTGCGTCATCAGGTGGAAGATCGCCGCCGAGTAGGCCGAGGCGCCCAGCGCCGCGGTCATGTAGCCGAGCTGCGAGAGCGTCGAGTACGCCACCACGCGCTTGATGTCGTACTGCGTGAGCGCGACCAGCGCCATCGACAGCGCGGTGATGGCGCCGATCACCAGCACGACTGAGCGGGCCGTCTCCGACAGTTCGTACAAAGGCGACATGCGAGCGACCATAAAAATGCCGGCGGTCACCATGGTCGCCGCGTGGATCAGCGCCGAGATCGGCGTCGGGCCTTCCATCGAATCGGGCAGCCAGACGTGCAGCGGGAATTGCGCGCTCTTCCCCATCGCGCCGATGAACAGCAGAATGCAGACGAGCGTCATGTCGACATCGCTCTTCGGCGCCTGGGCGAACACGGTCCCGTAATCCAGCGTGCCGAAATTGGACAGGAGGAGCGCGATGCCGAGGATGAAGCCGAAGTCGCCCACCCG
>VBCP01000090.1 GCA_005888925.1 Betaproteobacteria bacterium
TCGACGAGCTCGGCCGGCCCCGGGAAGTTCACGACGCGGTTGTTGCCGGTGCGGCCGGCGAGCTCGTTGGACCTTTTCCTGGACGCACCTTCCACCAGCACGCGCTCCACGCCGCCGACCATGCGCTCGGCGATGGCCGCGGCTTGCGATTGGATCTGCGCCTGCAGGCGCTGCAGCCGCTCGAGCTTTGCTTCTGGCGCGAGCGCATCGGGCAGCTCGGCAGCCGGCGTTCCCGGCCGCGGGCTGTAGATGAAGCAATAGGAGTCGTCGAATTCGAGCTCGCGCGCGAGCTTGAGCGTCGTCGCGAAATCGGCGTCGCTCTCGCCCGGAAAGCCGACGATGAAGTCCGAGCTGATACTCACGCCGGGACGCGCGGCGCGCAGGCGGCGCACGATCGAGCGGTACTCGAGCGCGGTGTAGCCGCGCTTCATGGCGGCAAGAATCCGATCGGAACCTGATTGCACGGGCAGGTGCACGTGCGGGGCGAGCTTCGGCAGCGCGGCGTGCGCGTCGATCAGGCGCTGCGTGAACTCGCGCGGATGCGAGGTCGTATAGCGGATGCGCTCCACGCCCTCGATTTCGCTCACGAACGCCAGTAGCTCGGCGAAGTCGGCCATCCGGTCGGTGATCGGAGCGCGCCATGCGTTCACGTTCTGGCCGAGCAGCGTCACCTCCTTTACGCCCTGGCGCGCGAGCACGGCAATCTCCGCCACGACGTCGGCAAAGGGGCGCGAGACTTCTTCGCCGCGCGTATAGGGCACGACGCAGAAGCTGCAGTACTTGCTGCAGCCTTCCATGATCGAGACGTAGGCGTGCGAGTGCTCGACACACGGCCCGGGCAGGCGGTCGAACTTCTCGATCAGCGGAAAGCTGATGTCGACCTGCGGCTCGCCGGTGGCGCGGCGCCGCTCGAGGAGCTGCGGCAGGCGGTGCAGCGTCTGCGGGCCGAACACCACGTCGACGAACGGCGAGCGCTCGACGATCGCCGCGCCTTCCTGGCTCGCGACGCAGCCGCCGACCGCGATCATCAGGTCCGGCTTCGCGCGCTTCAAATGACGCACGCGGCCGAGATCGGCGAACACCTTCTCTTGCGCCTTCTCGCGCACCGAGCAGGTATTGAAGACGGGTTACGCGCAGGACGTCGGCGATCTTGTCCGAGTCGTACTCGTTCATCTGGCAGCCGAAGGTGCGCAGGTAGAGCTTGGGCATCAGCGCGCCGCCGCTTCCTGCGGCGTCAGGATCCAGACCTCGCGCACGTGACCACTCGCATCGAGCCGGTATTTGACCTGCGAGCCCGAGGGCAGCGCGGCCGGCACGATCACGCGGTTCGCCGCGTCGCGGATCTGCGCGCCGGGCGCAAGCTGCGCGCGCTGGCCGTTCAGCTCGACCACGTTCTCCTGCACGTGGCGCATCTCGGCGCGCTGCGCGTCGGCCGGAATGGTGCGCAGCTGCGCCGCCGCGGCGCCGGCGAACATTGCGAGGATGAGCAGCAGTGCTCTCATGCGGTCGGCCAAATGGGGAAATGGAGGCGAATCAGGGACTCGAACCCCGGACACACGGATTATGATTCCGCTGCTCTAACCAGCTGAGCTAATTCGCCAGGTTGAAGGGGCAAGCGAGGCAGTAGAGAGCGCCGAATTATACTCCTCAACAATCTCCCATAGCGGACGAGCCGTGGAACTGCCACCCCAGCTACGCGCACTGCGCGACTTTTACTACAAGACGGCGCGCGCGCTTCCGCCGGAACGCGATTTCGTGCACGCGCCGGCGCTGATCCAGGAGCCGACGTTCTTCACCGTAGCGCACCTCAAGCAGCATCTGAACCACCCCATGCTGATGCCCTGCTATTTCACCCTCGTCTGGCAGGGAAAGCGCGTCGACTGCTCGGGCGCGGTGGGCACGAAGAACGTACAGGGGGTCGAAGTGGCGTTTCTCAACAAGAGCATCCTCGAAGATCACTTGAGCCGCGGCGCATCGATGGTGCTCGAGGGCCTCGATATTCTCGACCCGACGATCAACGAGATGTGCGCCGCCATCGACGCCGTCAACGACTGCGTGTTCTCCAACTCGGTGGTCTTCTTCTCGCAGAAGGGGGGCGAGGCGTACCGCGGCCATCGCGACGCCGATGACGTGCTCGTGATCCACCTTGCCGGGCAAAAGAAATGGCGCATCTACGAGCGGCAGCCGCCGCGCCAGGTCGAACTCACGGAGCTCGCGCCCGAGAAGCTGGGCCGGCAACAGGCCGAGCTGGTGATGAACCCGGGCGATGCGCTGTTCCTCAGGAGCTGCACGCCGCACCAGGTCGAGACCACGGGTGCGCATTCGCTGCACATGTCCTTCGATATCGTCGACCGCCACCTCAATGCGGAGACCATCCTGGAGCTGCTGCTCGACGAGTACAAGAAGGACTCGGCGCCGTGCTACACGCCCTCGGACGGCATCCTGCAGAAGCTGGTCGCACATACCGCGCGCAGCGACTACAAGGCGCGCGTGGCGCAAGTGCAGGCGATGCACAAGGAAAATTACGTGCGCGCGCGCCAGTTCTTCGGCGCGAATCGCGTGAGCGCACTCGACCGGTGGCTGCCTTCGACGTCGCGGTGATCGGCGGCGGGCCGGTCGGCGCGAGCCTGGTGCGCGCGCTGCAGGGCATGACGATCGCGCTCATCGCGCCGGCGCCCGATCCGGCCCCTGCGGTTGGGTTCGACGCGCGGGTCTATGCGCTAAGTCCCGGCAACGTCGAATTCCTGCGCGGCCTCGGCGTGTGGGATGCGCTGCCGGCCGAGCGTCTCGCGCCGGTGCACGCGATGCGCATCTTCGGCGACGACGCGCGCGCGGCACTGGAGTTCGATGCTTATCAGGCCGGCGTACCCGAGCTCGCCTGGATCGTGGAGGACTGCGCGCTGCAGCGCGCGCTGTGGTCGGGGCTCTCCGGCATGGCGCTGCGCTGCGAGCGGCTCGAGATCGGCGCCGAGCACGCCGTGATTTCCTTCGCCGATGCCGCGCCGATCGCCGCGAAGCTGGTGGTGGGCGCCGATGGCGCGCATTCTTTCGTGCGCGGCGCAGCCGGCATCGATGCGCGCGAGCGCGATTATCAGCAGACGGCGCTCGTCGCCAACTTCCACTGCGAGAAGCCGCATCGCAATGTTGCCTACCAGTGGTTCCAAGGCGGTCCAGTGCTCGCGCTGCTGCCGCTGCCAGGCGACCAGGTGTCGATGGTGTGGTCGCTGCCCGCGGCCGAAGCGCAGCGCATCGAATCCTTGGATCCAGGAGATCTTGCCCATGAAGTCGGGCAGGCCTCGCATGGCGTGCTCGGCGCATTGAGCCTCGCCTCGAGCGCGCGCAGCTTTCCGCTGCGACGGCTCGCCGCGCGCCGGCTCGTCGCGCCGCGCGTCGCGTTGGTGGGCGACGCGGCGCACGTGATCCATCCGCTCGCCGGCCAGGGCCTGAACCTCGGGCTGCAGGATGCGCGCGCGCTTGCCGAGACGATCGCGAGCCGGGAGCCGCAGCGTGATCCCGGCGACTACCGGCTGCTAAGAAGGTATGAGCGGCGGCGCGCCGAGCCTATACTCGCGATGGACACGGTGGTTTCCGGCCTCTATGCGCTGTACGGCGCGCGCGGCGCGCTCGCCGGGCGCGTACGCAATGCCGGATTGAACCTGACCGACCGGCTGCCGGTCCTAAAGAACATCCTCATGCGACAGGCGATGAGCTGAACATGCTGCGCGCGATAACCCTGGGCTTGCTTCTCGCCGCCGGCACGGCATTCGCCGACGAGGCGCAGATCCGCAAGGTCGTCGAGGCGAGGCTCGGCGTCAAGGTCGAGGGCGTCCAGCCGGGCCCGCTCGGCCTCTACGAGGTGCGCTTTCGCTCGAGCGGCGGCATGCGCATCGTCTATACCGACGCCAACGCCACGCACATCTTCCTCGGCAAGATCTACGAGACGCAGAACGAGCGCGATGTAACCGAAGAGCGCCTGCGCAAGCTGAATGCGATCAAGTTCGACGCGCTGCCGCTCGAGCAGGCGGTGAAGATCCAGCGCGGCAATGGCAAGCGCGTGATGGCGATGTTCTCCGATCCCTACTGCCCCGCGTGCAAGAGCTTCGAGCGCACGCTGCAGGAGGTGGACGACATCACGATCTACGTCTTCATGTTTCCGGTGATCCGGCCGGAGCTCGCCGAGCAGTCGAAGGCCGTGTGGTGCTCGCCCGACCGCGCCAAGGCATGGCTGGACGTCGCGCTGCGCGGCAAACCACCAGCGGCGAAGCCCGCCTGCGCGAATCCGGTGGAGAAGAACCTCGAGCTCGGGCGCAGCCTCGGCGTCAACAGCACGCCGACGCTGGTGCTCGGTAACGGGGAGCGCGTCACCGGCGCCCTGAGCAAGGCGGACCTCACCGACCTGCTCGACGCGAAGCCCTGACGCGTTAACCCCTTAATCCGCGCGCGGCAGCGCCTCGCCGCGCGGCCAGAGCAGCCACATCTTTCCGTTCTGCCGCATGCGGCCGGCCGAGATGCCGGCCTCGGCGCCGGTGCCCCAGAAAAAATCGGCCCGCACGACCCCGCGGATCGCTCCGCCGGTGTCATGCGCGGCCACCAGCCGCAGGAGGGGTTCGTCCGACAGCGGCAGCGTGGTGGCGAGAAATACCGGCGCACCGAGCGGTATGAAGCGCCGGTCCACCGCCACGCTGTATTGCGGCACGAGGGGCACGCCGAGCGCGCCGCTCGCACCGCGCGGATCGGCCGACTCGCGAAAGAACACGTAGCTCGCGTTCACGTTCAGCGCGTCCTGCAGCTTCACGGGATTCGCCGCCGCCCAGCTCTTTATGCCCTGCATCGAGGCCTGCTCGAGGGTCAGCTCGCCGCGCTCCACGAGATAGCGGCCGAGCGAGCGGTAGGGATGGCCGTTCTGATCGGCATAGGCGAGACGGATGCGCTCGCCGCTTTCGAGCTCGAGCTGGCCCGAGCCCTGGATCTGCAGGAAGAAAAGCTCGACCGGGTCGGCCGTCCAGCCGATCACCGGTGCGCGGAAGCCTTCGCCGCGCGCTTCGATCTCCGCCCGGCTGTAATACGGCACGAGGCGCCGGCCCTCGAGCCGGCCGCGCAGCCGCAGATTGCGCGCCTCGGGCGCCACCGGGCCGAGGTCGACCACGATCAGGTCATCGGGCAAGCCGAACACGGGAAAGCGATTCACCGCGTCGCGCACGCGGCTGCCGCGCAGGACGGGCTCGTAATAGCCGGTGATCGTGCCGCTGTCGCCGCTCTCGCTGCTCGCCAGCGCGTAGGGCACGAAGGCGGTCTCAAAGAAGCGGCGCGCACCCGCTTCGTCGCCCACGGCGATCGTCGTTGCCGTGCCGCAGGCGCCGAGCAGGACGGCGGGCGCCCGCGGACAGCCGGCGAGGAAGGCGCGCAGGCTCGGCTCGAGTGGCGTGCTGTCCCAGCCGGGCAGAGCGGCGAACGGCGTCTCGACATACTGGGCGCGCTCGGCCGCCGGCTTCGGCGGCGGGCACACCGGGCAGGGCTTTTCCGGCAGCTGGGCGCAGCCGGCGGTGAGTAGAATCGCGAGCAGCCAAATCAGCCGCGCCATGTGGGTCGTCTATCTCGAAATGGGTCTCGCGCTCGTCGCCGCGGTGTTCATCATCTGGTTCACCTGGCCGAGAAAGCCGAAGTGATCAGTGCAGCACGCGGGGGATCGACAGCGTGAAC
>VBCP01000517.1 GCA_005888925.1 Betaproteobacteria bacterium
CACCTCGAGGAGGACGCCGGCAAATCGCTTCACGAGATGCATGGCCTGTCCGGCATCGACCTCAACCGCGCCGGCACGGCGCTCCTGGAGATCGTCTCCGAGCCGGAGCTCCTCGGCGCGAAGGAGGCGGCGGCCTATGCGCGGGCGCTGCACGCGCTGGTGGTGTGGATCGGTATCTGCGACGGCAACATGCAGGAGGGCTCGTTTCGCTGCGACGCGAACGTCTCCGTGCGCATGCCGGGCAAACCGCTGGGAACGCGCTGCGAGATCAAGAACCTCAACTCCTTCCGCTTCATGGAGCGCGCCATCGAGTTCGAAGCGCGCCGCCAGATCGGGATCCTCGAGGAGGGCGGGCGCATCGAGCAGGAGACGCGGCTCTACGACGCCGAGCGTGACGAGACGCGCTCGATGCGCACCAAGGAAGATGCGCAGGACTACCGCTATTTCCCGGATCCGGACCTGCTGCCGCTGGTCGTCACAGAGGCGCAGATCGAGAAGCTCCGCGCGACGCTGCCCGAGCTACCCGAGGCGCGCCGCGAGCGTTTCGTGCGCGACTACGCGCTGCCGGCGTACGACGCTCGCGTGCTCACCGCGAGCCGCGCGGCGGCCGACTACTTCGAAGCGCTCGTCAAGGCCTCGGGCGCCGCGCCCAAGCTCTGCGCCAACTGGCTGACGGGCGAGCTTGCCGCGGCGCTGAATCGCGAGGAGCGCGCCATCGAGGACAGCCGCATTTCGCCGGACGATCTCGGCTGGATCGTGAAGCAGGTCGCCGCGGGCGAGCTGACCGGCAAGATGGCCAAGCGCGTGTTCGACGTCACCTGGGAGCGCGGCGAGGCGCCGCAGAGCGTGGTGGAAAAAGAGGGCCTGAAGCCGATCAGCGACGCAGCCGCCATCGAGAGGCTGGTGGACGAAGTGCTGGCGGCGAACGCCAAGCAGGTCGAGGATTACCGCGCGGGCAAGCAGAAGGCTTTCAACTCGCTCGTCGGGCAGGTGATGAAGGCGAGCAAGGGCAAGGCACATCCGGCGCAGGTGAGCGAGCTCCTGCGCCGCAAGCTCGGGCGCTGAGTCCTACCTGCCGCGGCGCGTTGCCTCGAGGTAGCGCTTCTTGTCCTCGTCGTACTTGGCGTTGATCAAGACGACCTCCTTCTTCTTCGCCGCGAGCAGATCCTCCTGCGCCTTGAGGTCGATGTCCGAGTTCTTGATATCGTTGGTGAGCTTTGCCGGCGGCCCGCCCTTGGCCTTCTTGTCCGGGCCGTCCTGATAGAACGCGAGCTCCTTTTCGTAGCCGGTGCGGCGCTTCTTCAGCGCTTCGATCTTGCTTTCCACGTCCTGCACGGCCTTCTCGTTGTCCTCGAGCGCGCGCTTGCGCGCTTCCTCGATGTCGCGTTCGCTGGTGTAGGTGGCGAGCAGCGCGCGGCTGCGGCGCGCCTCCTCGCGGCTCGTGGCTTCTTCTTCCTTCTTCTTCTCCGCCGCCGCCTCTTTCGCGACGCGCGCCTTTTCTTCGCCTTCCGGATCGATGCGGCGCATCACCAGGCCCTGCGCGTTGAGCTGCTCGATCGGACGGCCGACGCATTGCATCGGAATGGTCGAGCCGTAGTATTTTTTGCCGTCGTTGCCGGTGCAGCGGTAGGTGGCCTGCGCCTGCGCGGCGAGCGGCGCGAGCATGAGCGCGGCTCCGCCGATTAAAAGTATTCTGAGCATCGCGTCCCTCCCGAACGACGAATGCGGTGATTCTAACCTGCTAAAATCCCGAGCGCGCATGCACTTCGCCGACAAGGCGCTCATCGCCGAGATCACGGCCCGAATGCTGCTCGAGGTCAAGGCGGTACTGTTCTTCGAAGACCAGCCTTTCATTTTCACCTCCGGCTGGGCGAGCCCGGTCTACATCGACTGCCGCAAGCTCATCTTCTATCCACGCATTCGCAGCCAATTGGTTGACTTCGCCGCCGCCACCCTTGCGCGCGACGTGGGCTTCGAGCAGTTCGACGTGATCGCCGGCGGCGAGACGGCCGGCATCCCCTATGCCGCCTGGCTCGCCGAGCGGCTCGCGCTGCCGATGCAGTACGTGAGGAAGAAGCCCAAGGGCTTCGGCCGCAACGCGCAGATCGAAGGCGACATCCGCGAAGGCGCGCGCACGCTGCTCGTCGAGGACCTCACTACCGACGGACGCTCGAAGATCAATTTTTGCAAGGCGCTGCGCGACGCCGGCGCGATCGTCGAGCACGTGTTCGTCAACTTCTACTACGACATCTTTCCCGAGTCGCAGAAGACGCTCGCCGATCTGGGCGTGCGCCTGCACCATCTCGCGACATGGTGGGACGTACTCGCCGTGGTGAAGAAGGGCGGCTACCTGCCGCCGGCACAGATCGCGGAGGTCGAGAAGTTCCTGCACGAGCCGGCGAAGTGGTCGGCCGCGCACGGCGGCGTCTCCAGTTTTCCATCCGGGTCATAACCCTCAACGTCAACGGCGTGCGCTCGGCGGCCAGCAAGGGCTTGTTCCGCTGGCTGGCGACGCAGCGCCCGGACCTGGTCTGCCTGCAGGAGATGAAGTGCCAGGAAGCCGATCTCGACGCGAAGCTGCACGGCCTGAAGCTCTATCAGACCTGCCACGCCTTCGCCGAGAAGAAGGGCTATAGCGGAGTGGCCCTCTACAGCCGCAAGCAGCCCGACGAGGTGAAGCGCGGCTTCGAGAGCCGGGAATTCGACGCCGAGGGACGCTACGTCGAGGCACGTTTCGGCAAGCTGTGGGTGATTTCGGTCTACCTGCCCTCGGGCTCTGCCGGCCCGCACCGCCAGGCGTGGAGCGGCTGCGCAGCCGCGGCCAGGAGATCATCCTGTGCGGCGACTGGAACATCGCGCACCAAGAGATCGACCTCAAGAACTGGCGCTCCAACCAGAAGAATTCCGGCTTCCTGCCGCAGGAGCGCGAGTGGCTGACGCGCGTGTTCGAGGAGATCGGCTTCGTCGACGTCTTCCGGCGGCTGAACGCGAAGCCGGAGCAGTACACCTGGTGGTCGAACCGCGGCCGCGCCTACGCCAAGAACGTGGGCTGGCGCATCGACTACCAGATCGCCACGCCGGGTGTGGCGGCGACCGCGGTGCGCGAGTCGATCTACAGGCGCAGGCGCTTCTCCGATCACGCGCCGCTCACGATCGACTATGACTACCCGGTCTGAGCGCGACTGGCGCAGCCGGCTGCCGCAAGGCATCCGGCCGTATTTCGAGCCGGCGCCGCTGGCCGCCCTGTTCCTCGGAATTTCTTCGGGCTTCGCCTTCTCGATGATCGGCGCGACGCTGACCACGCGCCTCGCCCAGCACGGCATCACGAAAAGCGCGGTGACCGCCTTTGCGCTGACCTTCCTCGCCTACAACTTCAAGTTCCTGTGGGCGCCGATCGTCGACAACGTCCGGCTGCCGCTCGTCGGCCGGTTCGGACAGCGGCGCAGCTGGCTATGGCTCGTCGGCGTGCTGGTGATGGCTGCGGTCGCCTTGCTCGGTATCGCCAACCCGGCCGAGGCGCTCGTCATGGTCGCGATCGCCGCGATCGTCCTGGGCATTGCCGGGGCCACGTTCGACATCATCATCGACGCCTACCGCATCGAGCTGCTCGAGCCGCGGCAGCTCGGCGTCGGCTCCGGCATGTCGCAATACGGCTGGCGCATCGGCTCCGCGGCTTCGGGCGCGCTCGCGCTGGTGCTCGCCGCGCGGCTGGGCTGGACCGCCGCCTACTTCGCCTGCGCCGCCTTTGCGCTGCCGGCGATGCTGGTCGGCCTGTGGATGGGCGAGCCCGCGCGCCACCGCGAGCCGGCGAAGCCGCACGGCGCGCTCGAGGCGGTGGTGGCTTACTTCAGCCCGCTGGTCGAATTCATGAGGCGCGAAGGAGCGCTCATCGTGCTGCTGTTCGTCCTCATCCACAAGATCGGTGACACGCTCGCCAACCTGACGCTGCGCCTGCTCTTCGCCGACCTCGGTTTCACCAACGACGAGATCGCTTTCTACGACGTGGGCGTGGGCTTTATCGCGCTGCTGATCGGCATCTTCATCGGCGGCATCCTGTACGCGCGGCTGGGAATGAAACGCTCGGTCTTCATCAGCCTGATCCTCATGGCGGTGTCGAATTTCAGCTTTGCCGCGCTGGCCGCGGTCGGCCATACCAATATCGGCATGGCCGCTGCGATCGGCTTCGAGAA
>VBCP01000091.1 GCA_005888925.1 Betaproteobacteria bacterium
GGAATTCATGTCGTCCCAGTCGATCACCAGCGTCGGCTTGCCCTGGTCGCGGTTGAGATAGCCCTCCTGCACCTCGATCCAGCTCTTCCAGCGCTGGATCATCGGCGTCGCCTGGTAGTCCTTGTCCGCGCGCAGGCTCTTGGTGATCGGGAAGAGATGGATCGGCACCGTCTGGACGTACTCGAGGTAGTTTTCCTTCTGGTAGAAAAACTTCAGGAACTCGATCGCCTCCTTCGGGTTCTTCGAGCCCTTGAAGAGCATCCACGGTTCCTCATCGACCTGCGCGGCCGGCTCCTTGCCACTGGGGCCATGCGGCTTCACCCAGACGTCGAAGTACTCGGCGTTCGCCATGTTGGGCGGCGCGTTCTTCTCGATCAGCGAGGCGCCGCGGCCGTAGCCCTGGTACATCATCGCGGCCTTCTGGCCGTATAGGTTGGTGAACGTCTCGAGGTAGCCGTGGCCCTCCCAGCCTTTCGGCGCGTATTGCGTGAGGTCGCGGATGAATTCCAGCGTCTCCACGATCTGCTTCGATGTGAGCTGCGGCCGGTTCTGCTTGTCGAAGAACACGCCGCCGTTCGCCTTCACCAGCTCGCCGAGAAGGATGTTGATGAAGAGGTTGTCGCCCGGGATGGTGATGCCGGCCATGCCGGAGGTGTTGAGCGCCTTCGCGTTGACGACGAGGTCCGCCCACGTCTTCGGCGGCTTGAGACCCGCCTTCTGCGCTAGATCCTTGCGATAGATGAGCAGGGACGTCCCCGCCGCATGCACCAGCCCGTACTGCGTATTGCCGACGCGGCACACGCGCTTCACCTGGTCCCAGATGTTCTGCTCGCCGAGCGCCTTGACCACCTCGTCGAGCGGCAGCAGCAGGCCTTTCGACTGCAGCGCCGAGCAGGTGATCGGCTGGCCGTGCGAAAGCTCGGGCGGGGTCCCGGCGGCGAGCGACTGCATGATCTTGGGCTCGAGATCGCCCCAGGCGAGCGCCTCGACCTCGACCTTCACGCCCGGGTGCTTCGCCTCGAAGCGCTTGGCGATGTTCTTCACCGCTTCCGCGGAAACGGCAAGCGCGAGCGCCAGCGCGGCGACGAATGCGATGGGTCTCATCTCTCCTCCTCCTCTGAAGGAGCGCTGATCTTACTCCCGAAAAAATTCAGACGAGGTAACGGACGTCAGCGTCGACCGGAATCGCCTGGCCGGTGATCCGCCTGCCCGCGTCGCTGCACAGGAAAAACGCCATGTTGGCGATGTCCTGCGGGCTGACGGTGGAATGCAGGCTCGTCGTCTCGAGAAATTTCCGGCGGAATTCCTCGTGGCTGACGCCGTGGGCCGTGGCCTTGGCGGCGATGACGCGTTCGATGCGCTCCCCCTCGACGATGCCCGGAAGGATGCAGTTCACGCGCACCTTGTCGGGTCCGGCCTCCACCGCGAGACTCTTGGTGAAGCCGACCACGCCCCACTTCGCCACCGAATAGGGGCTGCGCTGCGGAAAGCCGTGGCGTCCGGCTGCGGAGGAGAGGTTGACGATGCTGCCGCCGCCCGCGGCCTTGATGAGCGGCATCGCCTTGCGCGTGCAATAGAACATGCCGTTCAGGTTGACCGCGATGCAGCGGTCCCAGTCTTCCGGGCGGATGTCTTCGACTTTAGCCGTGGGTCCGGCGATGCCGGCGTTGTTCACCAGCACGTCGAGTCCGCCGAGATGGCGCTGCACGTCTTCGAACAGCCGATCGACGTCCCGCAGATCGGCGACATCGGCGCGCGACTGCGTGATTTTTGCTGGCAGCTGCGCGAGCGCCTTCTCGTCGACGTCGCACACGTGAACGCGCGCGCCGTTGTCAACAAATGTTTGCGCGATCACGCGCCCGATGCCGGCGGCGCCGGCAGTCACCAGCACACGCAGTCCCGTGGCAGAGAGTTTCATGCCCGTGGATAATACCGTTACGGCTTTTAGGGGAGCCTAGTTTGTTGAGACCATCAAAAACCGAGGCTCCGGTCTCGATCGAGCAGGAGGAGCTGCGCGGCATCTCGCGCACGGTCGCCGAGATCCACTGGCTGCTCCTGATCCTCGTGCTGCTGTATCTCATCTTCGGCGGCGCGCGCGAGGACGCCCATTCGAGCGCCGCGATCTCGGCGGGATTGTTCTTCTACGCGGCGCTGGTGATGAGCTTCCGCTACGCCAACTTCTACCGCGGCGAAACGCGCTGGAAGATCGCCATCGAGGCGAGCGGCATGGTGGCGTTCATCACCTGGGTGCTGTGGCACACCGACGGCCTCGCCAGCCCGCTGCTCAACGCCTATCTCCTGCCGGTGATCACCTCGGCGCTGACGCTCGGCAAGGTGGCGACGCTGCTGACGGTGGCGCTGATCGCGGCGTGTTATCTGCTGCTCGGCGGCAGCCTGGCGCCCGACCTGATCTCGCTGCCGTACGTCGGCGCGCTGATCGCCCAGCTCGCGCCGGTGCTGCTGGTCGCCTACATCACCACGATGTTCTCGGCCGACATCCGCTACGGTCTCGCGCGCGCCAAGGTGCTCGCCGAAACCGACGATCTCACGGGCCTGCTCAACGTGCGCGGCTTCGCGCTCGCCGCCAACCGGCTGTTCGCCCAGGCGGCGCGCCACGGCCGCGCGACCAGCGTGCTGATGATCGATTCGGACAACCTGAAGAGCGTCAACGACGGTTATGGACATGCCGCCGGCGACCAGCTGCTGCGCCATCTCGCGCAGGCGATCCAGGCCGAGCTGCGCTTCACCGACGTCGCCGCGCGCTACGGCGGCGACGAGTTCATCGTGCTCCTGCCCGACACGCCGGCGAAAGGCGCGCTGGAAGTCGCCGAGCGCATCCGCAACCGCATCGCCGGCGCGCCGGTCAGGATCGATTCGCGCGAACTCGTCACCAGCGTGAGCATCGGCATCGCCTGCTACCCGGAGGACGGCGCGACGCTCGATGCGCTCGCCGCGCATGCCGACGGCGCGCTCTATTCCGCGAAGCAGGACGGGCGCAACCGCACGGTCAAGTTCCGCGCCGCCGCCGCTTAAATAGGGGTCAGACCCCTGTCAGGGGCAGCGCCCAGTATTCGCCGACGAGCGGGATGCCGAATTCCCGGTGCGGCTGGCTCTTCACCTTGGTAAACCCTGCGGCGGCGTAGATCGCCCGCGCGGCGAGCAGGTTCGACTGCGTCCATAGCACGAGCTTCTTGTAGCCCGCGCGGCGCGCGAAGGCGACGCACTCCGCGACCAGGCGCTTGCCGAGCCCCTGGCCGCGCGCCTGCGGCTCGACGATGAGGAGCCGCAGCTTGGCGGTGCGCGCGCTTTGCTTGACGACGAACACCGAGCCCACCGGCGCGCCGTCCATCGCGGCGATCCAGCAGCGCTCGCGCTTCGGATCGAAGTTCTGGATGAATTTCGCGGCGATCTCGGCGACCAGCGCCTCGAAGCGCACGCCCCAGCCGTATTCCTGCTGGTAGATCGCGCCATGCGCCTGGATCACCCAGCCCATGTCGCCGGGCCGGTGGGCGCGCAGCTTGATCTGGCCGTTCGGCGCGCGCGGCTCGAGCACCGCATGCACCGTTTGCAGCGCCTTCATTAGTTTCTCTCGGTGAGGAACGGGTAGAGGCGCGAGCATCTCGCCCATGGCACGGCGCGAGCCCTCGTCGAGCGCGCCGAAAGCCTTGCGTCCCTTGGGCGTGAGCGACAGGCGGGTCTGACGCGCGTCGTGCTTCGAGGCCTCGCCCTGCACGAGCTGCTGCCGCCTGAGGTCCTGCAGCAGGCGGCTGAGATATCCGAGGTCGAGGTCGAGGTCGGCGCCGAGCTCGCTCGCGGTGCACTCGCCGCGCTGCCCCAGCTCGTAGAGCAGGCGCGCCTGCGGCAGCGGGAACGGGCTTCCCAGGAAGCCCGGCTGCAGGGCGCCGATGCGCCGCGTGTAGAAGCGGTTGAAGCGCCGCAGCGCGTCGATGCGCGACATGCGGCATGCTCGGCGCAGATACTTGCTTTTGTCAAGTAATACATAATCGGCGCATGGACCTCTTCGACCTCAAGGGAAAAGCGGCGCTCGTCACCGGCGGCAACGGCGGCATCGGTCTCGGCATGGCGCAGGGCCTGGCGCGCGCCGGCGCCAAGGTTGCGATCGCCGGGCGTGACGCGCAGAAAAACGCAGCGGCGCTGAAACAGCTGGGTGCCGGTGCGATCGCCATCGTCGCGGATGTGACCAATGAGCGAGCGTGCCGCGGCATGGTCGACGAAGCGGCGCGCAAGCTCGGGCGCCTCGACATCCTGGTCAACAACGCCGGCATCAATATCCGCAAGCGGCCGGAGGAATACCAGCTCGACGAATGGCACCGCGTGCTCGAGTCCAACTTGACCAGCGCGTTCGTCGCCTCGCAGGCGGCCTATCCGCACCTGCAGCGCGCCGGCAGCGGCAAGATCGTCAACATCGGCTCGATGATGTCGCTCTTCGGCGCCTCGTTCGTCGCGCCCTACGGCGCGAGCAAGGGCGGCATCGTGCAGCTGACGCGCGCGCTCGCCTGCGCCTGGGCGAAGGACCGCATCCAGGTGAACGCGGTGCTGCCGGGCTGGATCGACACCGCGCTCACGCGCCGCGCGCGCGAGGAAGTCGCCGGGCTGCACGAGCGGGTGCTCGCGCGCACGCCCGCGGCACGCTGGGGTGCGCCGGAGGATCTGGCGGGCATCGCGGTGTTCCTCTGCTCCGCCGCGTCGGACTTCGTGACCGGGACCGCTATTCCCGTCGACGGGGGCTACGCGGTGCAGGGATAAAGAGGTTCTCGCGCATCGCGGCCTGCACCGCGGGGGTGCCGAGGAAATCCAGGAACGCCTGCGCCCCGGCGCGCTTCGCCGTGCCCGACATCACCGCCGCCGCGAACACGCTCGACTTCTGCAGCTCGTCCGGGAGCGGTCCGACGATGTCGATGCCCGGCACCGGCGCGAGCTCGCAGAGAAGCTGCGCGCCGAGCTCGGCCTCGCCGCTCGCAATCGCCGCGCCCACCGGTCCCTTCTCGACGATCACGCGCTTCTTCAGCCGCTCGGCGATGCCCAGGCGCTCGAGCAGCTGCGCGAAGTAGATGCCGCTTGCGCCCATGCGCGAGTGCGCCACGGAGGTGGCATCGAGCAATGCGCGCTTCAATGCGTCCACCGTGCCGATGTCGGGCTTCGCTGCGCCGGCGCGCACGGCGATACCGACGCCCGAGCTGCCGAGCTCGACGCGCGTCGCGGCCATCACCTTGCCCTGGTGCGCGAGCTGCTCGATGCCTTCGGCAGTCAGGATCACGACATCCGCAGTTTCGCCTTGCGCGATGGACTTGAGCAGTGCCTGCGTCGCATGAAACTGGACCCGCAGGCCGGGAGCGGCACCATCGAGTACGCCCTTCATGGCGAGCGTGCTCAGAATCGAAAGTTCGCTAAAAGATGGATTCGAGCGAGAGGTAGATGTAATTGGAGCCTCCGTTCACGTTGCCGAGGAACTGCGACTTGCCGAATGCCCCGGAGCGGTGTGAGACGCCGACGCCGACGTAGGTCTCTTTCGCGACACGCACGTCGAAGCTCGGGTCGAGGTAGCCGAGGAGCTTCCAGTTGCCGCGGCCGCGGCGGCCCTGGTCGTGGAGCTCCATCTGCGAGATCTGCTCCGAGTAGGAAAGGCCGGCGCCGATGCCGACGCGCGTGCGCGCCCAGCGGTCCCAGCCAAAGCCGTGCCAGTACGCCTTGTAGAAGGCCATCACCGACCAGAAGTCGTCCTGGTAGCTCTTCTCGAAATGGCGCTGAACGCCGACGAAGCCGGCGAGGTCGACCGGCAAGCCGCCCGCGCCTTCGATCAGCTTGCGCCCGACGTGCACCGCCGCCACGTCGGTGTTGTCTACGGTATGCCGCGTGGTGCAGTTGAAGCGCACAACCTGCAGCACGTCGCAGTCGCTCGAGTTGCCGTAGAGCGCCTTGACGATCAGCGGTTTCGACTGTGGCGCCCAGCGAGTCTGCTTCGGCGAGAAGTCGTACATGAAACCGACGAATGCTTCGCCCTGCAGGCCGTTCTGCGCGAGCGGGCTGCCGGTGATCTCGCTCGAGCGGCGCGTCGCGATGAGGCTGCCGAGCAAATTCCAGCTCTCGGTGACCGCGTAGCTCGCGTAAAGCCCGGCTTGCGTGTCGATGCCGGAGCCGGCGCGATAGTCGCTCGTGCCGTAGTAGAAGTCGTTCAGCTTCGCGTTGCGCCAGGCGACGAGCAGATGCGGCCGCAGGCTGAGGCGGCCGCGCTGCCATTCGTTCCAGTAGCCCGCGCGCAGCTCGGTGCCTTCGGAGCTGTGGCTCGCGTCGCGCAAGAGCTCGACATAAGGCGTGCCCCAGCTCATGCGGCGGCGCAGGCTCGCGCCGGCGTCGAAGCCCGGCTCGCGCGGGGCGAGGCCGCTCGTGCTCTCGGGCCGGCGGTCGTGGGTGAAGCCCTCGAAGCGGTAGCGCAGGAATACGTCGGCGCGCCAGTCGTCCTGCTTGAATTTCAGCCCGAGGCTGGTGCCGTGCAGATAGGCGCGCTCGCCCTCGTACAGGTAGAGCGGCAGATGGTCGGCACCGCGCTCGGCGCCGCGGTAGGTGGCGCGCTCATAACGCAGCACATAGCCGACGGCGCTGCCGCCGATGGGCAATACGTCACTAAATGGGTCGCTCGAAGCGAAGACTGACGAAGTCGCAAGCGCGCTGATCAGTGCAAGCGGATATGCGGCCCGGTAGACTTGATGCACCCCTCGTTACCTCTTCTTCTTTATGCGCGCCAATCTTAGTTGGATTCTTCTCGCCGCCCCATTGCTGGTTCACGCCGCCGAGCCGCTCAAGCTGCAGCGCGCGCCGCTGCCGAATCCGCCGTGGCCGGCGGGCGACGAGCGCGGCATGGCGAACCAGATGGGCGCCGCCACCTGGAACCGCTGCGCCTGGCACCTGACGCTGCCCGGCGCGCAGGCCTACGAGCTCTCGCAGATCCGCTCGAACACCATGCCGCTCTCGCCGTTCGCCGGGCCTTACGCGATGAAGGCGAAGCCCACCGCGGGCATCCCGATGACGGCGCAGGTGTTCAACATGGACTCGATCAACGAAGGCGCCGACCCCGGCCAGCAGGGCACGCAGTTCGACGCGCTCGGCCACTTCGGCGCGCTGCGCCAGCCCTGGGACGGCAAGACGGCGCTGCCGGCCGAGCAGGCGACGTACTACGGCGGGTTCGCGCAGCACGATGTGAAGCCGACCCCCGATTCGTCGCTGGCGCGCCTCGGCGTGGAAAAAGTGCCGCCGCTCATCACGAGCGCGGTGCTGCTCGATGCCAAGGCGTACGTCGGCAAGGGGCAGCCGATGAAGGCCGGAGAGCTGGTCACCGTCAAGCACATCGAGGAGATGCTGAAGGCGCAGGGCCTCGGGTTCCGCGGCATTCTGCCGGGCGACGTGGTGTACGTGCACACCGGCTGGGGCGACCACTGGCGCGACCCCGACACCGAGAAGTTCTATTACAGCAAGGCACCGGGCCTCGCTTACGAGGCCGCGCGTTATCTCGCCGACAAGCGCATTGTCGCCATCGGCCTCGACACGCCGTTCATCGATGCCGTCCCCGAGGGCATGCTCGAGGGCAAGGGCGCGCCCGCCGAAGGCACGCCGCCCGCGCTTCCGTTCGCGGTGCATCACCACATGCTGACGCAGGCCGGCATCCACCACGTCGAGAACGCGAAGCTCGACGAAATGGCGCGCGACCGCGTGTGGCTGTCGTGCACCATGATCCTGCCGCTGCGCGAAAAGGGTGCGGCCGGATCGCCGATCCGGCCGGTGGCGATCGGCGCGCCTACACAAGCTGTAAGAAGATGAGCGCCAGCCCGATCACGGAAACGAACCACACCGCCGTGCGCGCCCACGGGATGCCGGCGAGGTACACCACGGCGTAGACCAGGCGCGCCCAGAAGAAAAGCTGGGCGCCAAGGAGCGTCATGGCGTTGCTCTTGCCGGCGAGCGCGGCGATCAGCACCAGCGCCGCGAACAGCACCAGGCTCTCGAGCATATTGTGGTGCGCGCGCGACGCGCGGCCCGCCCATCCGGTGCACGGCGCCAGTCCCTCGCGGTTGCCGGCGAGCAGCGGCAAGCCTACTTGCAGCGTGGCTCCGGTCACGGCGATCAGCATCTGCACGAACGCGAGCAGCACGGCCCACAGCAACAGCATCATCTCAGGTTTCATATTTCCCCCTCCCAGGAAGAGGAAATAATTGTCGCCGATCGTCGACCTGTGTAGCTAGCGCTACAGCACGAGCGCCAGCACGGCTCATTACAATCGACGAGTAGACTTCCGCCGAAAGGTGGCGCAACATCAGAAAACAGAGCAGTACCTGCAGGAAATTGCGGCGCGATCGCGCCGCTGAAGGAAAACTACCCTCCGAAGAAACCCTAGCGCTGCCAGGCCGCCCGTCGGAATTGGCGCCGGCGCGACGTCACGGCCAGGCGCCGGCCGGCGAATTCGTGGATCTTCTCGCGGATCTCGCCGCGGATGTCCTCGGGCAGCGCAGTTGCAGCGTCGTCGAAGCGTGTCACCACGTCGTCAGGCGCCGGCGGCCCGTCGTGAAAAAATCCACGGCTTTTGTCCCAGACCAGCGCCCGGTCGCTCGAATCCACCCCGTAGCAGAGCTGGAACAGCGTCACCTCGTCGTCGGCCTGCCAGACGAACAGATCAAAGTAGTCGTCGTGGAACCAGCGCCGGCGTGC
Organism: Betaproteobacteria bacterium; assembly: GCA_005888925.1. GTDB lineage: Bacteria > Pseudomonadota > Gammaproteobacteria > Burkholderiales > SG8-39 > SCGC-AG-212-J23. The sequence continues at coordinate 8,719 of VBCP01000091.1, forward strand.
CGGCGGGTCGTCGGCGACCCCGTGGATTTCTTTCAGCATCTTGGGCCTTTGACCATGGGTATGCCGCGAGGGTTCTATGGTCGCTGTCAGGGAAAAGTTGTCAACGGGTCGCCACAGCGGTGACCGACGGACGGGGTCAACGCGTGGGCCGTCCGGCGCGTTCGGGGACAGAGGGATACGCAATACATACAGGGTCAAATCTTGCTCTGACGAAGGAGTCTTAACCGTGAATACAGACACATCGATGAAACCGGCGACCCCCGAGCGGCATTCGGATTTTCTCAAATCGCTTGTCGAATTCACGAGGGATCATCGTGCCGCGCACTGGAGCGGCACGCTGTCGGAATTCCTCGAAGGCGTGTTCCGCGCCGACCCCAAGGGCATCGTGCGCTCGAGCCACCAGTACACCTGGGACATGCTGCGCGCCAACGGTTTCGACGACGTCGGCGGCAAGTTCCGCAGTCAGCTTTTCGAGGACGAGCTCTTCGGAATCGACGACACGATCTCGCGTGTCGTCGATTACTTCAAGGCGGCGAGCGCCGGCTCCGAAGTCGGGCGCCGGCTGCTGCTCTTGCTCGGGCCGCCCTCCGGCGGCAAGTCGAGCATGGTGATCCTGCTCAAGCGCGGACTAGTCGCCGCTGCATCTCATCCCGCACACGCTGCGCCCGCAGTTCCGCCAGACCTACGGCGTCGAGATCACGGGCGAGCTCTGCCCGTTCTGCGCGAGCCGCCTGCAGCACGAGCTCAACGGCGACTTCATGCAGATGCCGGTGCAGCGCGTCTTCATCTCGGAAGCCGGGCGCGTCGGCGTCGGCACGTACGCGCCGCACGATCCGACGACGGCGGATATCGCCGATCTCGTCGGCTCGGTCGATCTCTCCAAGGTGTCGGAGTTCGGCGACGAGGGCGATCCGCGCGCCTGGTCCTGGTCGGGCGCGGTGTTCGCGGCGAGCCGCGGGCTCCTCGAGATGATCGAGATCCTGAAGGTGAAGCGCGAATTCCTGTACCTGCTGCTGACGCTGACGCAGGAGAAGAACGTCAAGGTGTCGCGCTTCCCGCTGATCAGCCTGGACGAGACCATCGTCGCGCACACCAACTTCGCCGAGTTCCGCAAGTTCCTGCAGGAGCCGGAGAACGAGGCGCTGCTCGACCGCATGGTGATCATCCAGGTCCCCTACACGCTCGACTACAAGGAAGAGGCGCGCATCTACCGCAAGCTGTGCTCCTCGACGCAGGCGTTCCGCGAGGTGCACCTCGACCCGCACGCCCTGCATGTTGCTTCGGTGTTCGCGGTGCTGTCGCGTCTCGGCGAGGCCGAGGAGCGCGACGCCGACAACGTCAAGAAGGTGCGCCTCTACGCGGGCGAGGACGTCGAGGGCGTGGCGCCCGGCGACGCGGCGAAGATGCGCGCGAAGAACCCCGACGAAGGCCTCGCCGGCGTCTCGCCGCGCTTCGTGATCAACGCGCTCTCCAACGCCATCATCCAGTCGGAGGCGAAGAGCCTCACCACGATGGACGTGCTGATCGCGATCAAGGATGCGATCGAGTCCGACGTGCGCATCGACGGCAAGAAAAAGAGGAAGTGGGTCGACTTCCTGGTCGCCGTGCGCAAGGACTTCTACAACCGCTGGGTCAAGGAAGACGTGCACAAGGCGCTGTTCGTCTCCTTCGAGCAGGAAGCGCAGCAGCTCCTGGACAAGTACCTCGACGAGGTCGAAGCGACGCTCGACAACCGCACGCTGCGCGATCCCATCACCAGCGAGGAGCGCAAGCCCGATGAGCGCTTCCTGCGCTCGGTGGAGGAGAAGATCCGCATCTCCGAGTCGGGCAAGCTCTCTTTCCGCCAGGAAGTGGTGCGCAAGGCGATGGGCGCCTACAAGCGCGGCGAGAAGTTCACGCTGGACAGCCACGCGCCGCTGCACGACGCGGTCGAGCAGTACCTCTTCGAGAGCCGGCGCGACGTGCTGCGGCTGGTCTCCTCGGCGGCGCGCCCGGACGACGAGACGCGCCAGAAGATCTCGGTGGTCGAGAAGCGCCTGGTCGACGAGTACGCCTACGACCCGCACAGCGCGCGCGAGGCGCTCAACTACGTGACCACCCTGCTGGCGCAGGAATAGCGCGTGACGATCCGCCTGGCCGCCGAGACGCCCTGGTACGACCTCTTTTCGCGAGGCGCGCGCGACTGGCTGCGCCACAACGAGAAGGTGCGCGACGCGGTCAAGGACACGCTGCCGGAGCTCCTCGCGAGCTCGGATCTCATGACCGGCCCCGGCAGCCGCACGGTGGCGGTGCCGGTCAAGTTCCTCGAGCACTCGCGGCTGCGGCTTGCCGACGCCGCCGTGCAGCAGGGCGCGGGCCAAGGGCGCGGCGAGCCCGGCGACGTGCTGCAGCCCGGACGCGAGGAAGGCAGCGAGCCGGGCCAGGCCGGCGGCACCGGCGACGGCGAGATCCGCTTCGTCGTCGAGTTGAAGCTCGACGAGATCGTCGACTGGCTGTGGGAGGAGCTGAAGCTCCCGGAGCTCAAGCCCAAGCGCACCGCGACGATGGACCAGGCCGAATACATCCGCGAAGGCTGGGACAAGCGCGGCGCGCGCTCACGCCTGGACCGCAGGCGGACGATGAAAGAGGCGGTGAAGCGCCACGCGATTCAAGGAAATGGCGCCTCGGTCGTCGCCGAGGAGCCCATCTCGCTGGTCAACGACGACCTGCGCTTCCGCCAGCTCGTCAAGCGGCCCTCGCCGGCGACCAATGCCGCGGTGATCTTCGCGCTCGACGTCTCGGGCAGCATGGACGAGGCGCAGCGCCGCCTGGCGAAACAGTTCTTTTTCTTCGCGCTGCAGGGCATCCGCCGCCAGTACGCCAAGGTCGAGACCGTGTTCCTGGCGCACGCCGCGCAGGCCTGGGAGTTCGACGAGAGCCAGTTCTTCCAGGCGTCCTCGAGCGGCGGCACGGTGACTTCCAGCGTCGCGCGCCTCGCGCTCGACGTGATGCAAACGCGCTACGACCCGAGCCGCTACAACGTCTACTTCTTCTACGCCTCCGACGGCGAGAACGCCGCCGAGGACCGCGACGAGGCGCGCGGCACGCTCGCCGAGATCGCCGAGCAGGTGAACTATAGCGGCTACTGCGAGACCGGCGGCGTCGCCACCTTCCGGCCGCGCGACACGCAGCTCGCCGAGATCTTCACCGAGCTCAAGGGCGCGGGGCTCGCGGTCGGCACCAGCCACCTCGCCTCGCAGGACGACGTGTGGGGAGCGATCCGCGAGTTC
>VBCP01000092.1 GCA_005888925.1 Betaproteobacteria bacterium
AAAATGGCGCGCAGCGTCTCGACCAGCGGCGAATGCAGCTGCCGCACGCGCTTCGAGCGCTGCACGTGGCGTCCCTTGTGCAGGTTTTCGCTGTTGAGGAAGGTCATGAACTCCGGGTGCTCGAGGTAGTAGCGCCAGGTGAACTCCACCAGGCGCTTCAGCGCCTCGCGCGGATCGCGGTGCTCGAGGTCGAGCTCGCGCTCGGCGTTGCGGATGTGCGCGTAGCTTTCCTCCAGCACCGCGAGGAACAGCTCCTCTTTGGAGCCGAAGTAGTAATAGAGCATCCGCTTGTTCGCGCCGGCGCGCGCCGCGATGCGGTCGACGCGCGCGCCACCGAGGCCGTAGCGCGCGAACTCGACCGTCGCCGCGTCCAGGATCTTCGACCTGGTGCGAGCGGGATCGCGGCCGTTCTTCATTCCATTCCCAGCAGGCGATAGACGCGTCGTGTGTACTCGCCGAATTTCTCGTGCGTCTTCATGTCCAGCGTGCGTGGATGCGGCAGGTCGACTTCGAAGTTGTCGGCCATGCGCGCCGGCCCCGCGGTCAGTACTACTACTCTGGTGCCGAGGAATACCGCCTCGGAGATGCCATGGGTGACAAAGACGATGGTCTTGCCCGCCTCCTTCCAGATGCGCAACAGCTCCAGATTCATCTTCTCGCGCGTCAGCGCATCGAGCGCACCGAACGGCTCGTCCATCAGCACGAGCTTGGGATCGTGGATCAGCGCGCGCGCGATGGCGGCGCGCTGCTGCATGCCGCCCGAGAGCTCGTAGGGATACTTGTCCTCATTGCCGGCAAGACCGACCAGCGCCAGCAGATCGCGCGCGCGGCTTTTGGATTGCGCCATGGGCAGGCCGAGGATCTCGGCGGGCAGCAGCACGTTCTCGAGGATGCGGCGCCATTTCAGGAGCAGCGGCGCCTGGAACACCATGCCGACATCCTTCGACGGATCGAACGGATGCGACGGCGAGCCGATGCGCACTTCGCCGCCGTCGTGCGGATGCAGGCCGGCGAGCACCTTGAGGAGCGTCGACTTGCCGCAGCCCGAGGGACCGACGAGCGACACCAGCTCGCCCGGCATGACGTCGAAGCTCGCGTCCGAGATGGCGAGGTGCTCGCCATAGACCTTGCGCACCCCGGAAAGATGGATGAACGGGTAAGATGTAACCAACGGGTTAATTCTAACCATGAGATGGAAATCCGCGCTTTCCTATTACATGCCGGCGACCTTGGTGATCGTCGCGCTGCTCGTGCTCTGGCAGCTCGCGGTCGACCTCTTGCACGTCAAGGAATACATCCTGCCCTCGCCGTGGTCGGCGCTGAAGGCGCTCGACCGGCCGACCTATCGCTGGCCGGCGAACTTCCTCACCACGCTCTACGCCGTGCTCGGCGCCTTCGTGCTCTCGGCGATCCTCGGCATCGCGCTCGCCATCCTGATCGTCTGGCATCGCCTGCTCCTGCGCACCATCATGCCGGTGCTGGTGCTGTTCAACACGCTGCCGAAGATCGCGCTCGCGCCGCTTTTCATCCTGTGGCTGGGCTACGGCATCTGGCCGAACATCGTCATCGGCACCACCATCGCCTTCTTTCCGATGGTGGTGAATACCGCCATCGGCCTCGCCAGCGCCGAGCCGGAGATTCTCGATCTGGTACGCAGCCTGCGCGCCACGCGCTGGCAGGTGTTCGCCAAGATCCGCTTCCCCAATGCCCTGCCTTACATCTTTGCCGGGCTCAAGCTGAACGCGACGATGTCCGTGACCGGCGCCATCGTCGGCGAGTTCGTCGCCTCCGAGCTTGGCCTGGGCGCGCTGATCATCTCGGCCGGCGTGACCCTCGAGACGCAATCCATTTTCGCCTCGCTCATGCTGATCTCGCTCCTCGGCCTGGCGCTTTACGGCCTGGTCGTGCTTGCCGAGCAGTTCGTCGCGCCGTGGGCGCAGCGCGAGGATGCACAAACCTGATCGAACGGAGGAAGCGATGAGAACCATCCTGCTCGCCCTGGCTGTCGTAGCGCTGCCGCTGCATGCGGCGGACAAGATGACGCTGCAGCTCAACTGGTTCCATCTCGCGGACCATTCGCCGATCTACATGGCGCTGAAGAAGGGCTACTACAAGGAGGAGGATCTCGAGCTCACCGTGGTGCGCGGCGCGGGCTCGGCCGACAGCGCGAAGAAGATCGACCTCAAGCAGGCGGAAGTCGGCATCTCCGATGCGCCCACCGTGATCACCGCGATCACCAAGGGCGCCAATCTGAAAATGGTCGCCGTGGTGTTCGACAAGGCGGGGAACAATGTCTTCTTCAAGAAGAGCGCCAACATCCGCGAGCCCAAGGACCTCGTCGGCAAGAAGATCGCCGTGCCGCCGGCCGATTCGCACCGCGTGCTCTGGCCGGCGTTTGCCACGATCAACAAGCTCGATCCGAATGCGGTGACGCTGGTCAACGTCAAGCCCGAAGGCAAGCAGGCGATCGTCGCCGCGGGCGAGGTCGACGCCTCGTTCGATCTCTATACGAGCTATGCCATCTGGGAGAAGGTGCTCGGCAAGGGCAACGTCGGGCATCTCTTGTGGGCCGACTACGGCCTGCCGATCTACGGCCACACCTACTTCGTCAACACGGAGCTCGAGCAGAAGAACCCGAAGCTGATCCAGCGCTTCCTGCGCGCGACGCACAAGGGCTGGCGCGACGCGCAGGCCAATCCCGCCGAGGCGATCGACGCGATGGTTGCCGCGGTGCCGGGCCTCGACCGCGATGCGCTCTTCAACACCACGCCGCAGATCATGGATCTGTGCATCACCGAGCGCTCGCGCCAGCACGGCATCGGCTGGATCGAGGAAGCGCTGATGCAGCGCACGATCGACGTCACCTTCGCCAACTCGAAGCCGGACAGGCCGGTGAAGGCCGCCGACGTCTTTACCAACACCTACTCCAGCCGCATCAAGCCCATTAAGTAAAGAAAAATAGGGACTGTCCCTATTTAAGCCACCCGCGCGTCCTTGACGACGAGCAGCCGCTCGAGCGCGAGCACCACGCCGTAGAGCAGCATGCCGATGCCGGTGATCATCAGCACCGCCATGAACATCGCCGGGGTGTCGAGCGTCACCTGCACCTGCAGCATCAGGTAGCCGAGTCCTTTGTCCGAGCCGAGGAACTCGCCGACGATCGCGCCGGCGACCGCGAGGATGGCGCCGACTTTCATGCCGGCGAAGATGTAGGGCAGCGCGCCAGGCAGCTGGATCTTGGTGAAGAGCTGCCAGCGGGAGCCCTTCAGCGAGCGCACCAGGTCGAGCAGCTCCGGCTCGATCTCGCGCAGGCCGCGCGCGGTGGTGAGCAGGATCGGGAACACTGCGATCGAGAACGCCATGATCGAGTTCGGGAACACGCCGTACTTGAACCAGACGATGATCAGCGGGCCGAGCGCCACCTTCGGGATCATGTTGAGCGACACCAGCAGCGGCATGAAGAACGCTTCGAGCATCTTCGACCAGCTGAAGATCAGCGCCAGCACCACGCCGACCACCAGCGCGAGCAGGTAGCCGCCGAAGATCTCGGTGCCGGTGACGGCGATGTTGGTCCACCAGCTGTAGTTCGGCTGCAAGAGCGCGTCGAGCGTCGCCGCGGGCGAGGGCATCACGAACCTCGGCACGTTGCCCAGCCGCACGAACAGGTACCACGCGGCGAGCAGCGCCAGGTGCGCGAGCACCGCCAGCGTCCAGCGTCCCAGCTTCGAGTTCATGTGAGCCACCTCTCGAGATTCGCGCGCACGAAAGCGTCGTCCGCCAGATCGGCATGCTCGCGGTACACGCGATCGATCTCCTCGGCCTGGCCCGGCGAGAGCCGCTCGTTCGGGTCCAGGCACCAGGTTCCTTCCAGCAAGCCCTGCCGGCGCAGGACCTCGTGGCAGCCGGGAATGCAGCCGGCGAAGTTGTGCGCGACGTCGAAGAACGCGCTGTTGCAGTCGGTGACGCGCGCATCGAGCGCCAGCAGATCCTCATCCACCTTTCCACGCTGGATCCGCTCCAGCAGCGCCACGGCACTGCGTGTCCAGACGCTCCAATGGCCGAGCAGCCCGCCGCGGATGCGCACGCGTACTGTTTGCCCATTCCTCGGGATATCGAAAGGCACCGCGAGGTCGAGCACGATGTGATCGTCGTTGCCGGTGTAGAGCGCGATGCGTTCTTCTGCCCGCGCGGCGACCACGCCCTTGAGCACGTCGAGCGTCGCATAGCGGTTGAACGGCGCGATCTTGATCGCCACCACGTTCTCGATGGCGGCAAAGCGCTGCCAGAACTGCATCGGCAGTGGAATGCCGCCGACTGCCGTCTGCAGATAGAAGCCGACCAGCGGAATCTCTGCCGCCACTGCGGCGCAGTGTTCAATCAATTGGTCAATGGAGGCGCCTTTCATCGGCGCGAGCGACAGCATGCCGGCGTGGTAACCGAGGCTCGCCGCGAGCTGTGCTTCCTTCTTCGCCTGGGCCGTCTTGCCGGAGAGGCCGGCGATCATCACCACCTTGCGCTTCGCCGCTTCCTCGGCGGCGATTCTCAGGACAGGCTCATAGAGTCCAGCCTCGCGGATCGCGAACTGCGTCGCGTGCACGCCGACCGCGAGGCCGCCGCTGCCGGCGTCGAGGTAATAGCGCGCGAGCGCGCGCTGGCGGCGCTCGTCGAGCTTGCGGCGCGCATCGAGCGCGAGGGGATGGGCGGGGATGACGGTGCCGCGGCGCAGCAGCGCGGCAATGTCAGGGGGCAGCGGCCGATGCATGTTAACCAGTCGGTTACTCGATGGTAGCATCGCCGCTTCACTCAGCCCGCGGTTTCCTGCAGGGGTCTGACCCCGATTTCGGTTTTGCTAAAGGAGGAGGTATGCGCAGATTGGTGATCGCCGCGGCGGCCGCATTGGTCGCAGCGCCGGCGGCTGGCTGGTACCAGAAGGAAGGCATCGACCTCAATCTCGAGCCGGGCAAGGGCTCGGCGCTCGCGACGCAGAAGGTCGGCGCCGGCGCTAACCCCGTCGGGCTCGCCGACATGGGCGGCGTGCTGGTGGCGAAGAGCAAAGGCGCGGACTCGGTGGCGGTGTTCAATGTCTACGCCAACTCGCCGCAGGGCATGTACTGGCTGAAGAGCTCGGGCATCAAGGGCATCAAGGATTTCCCCGGCAAGAAGATCGGCAATCCCGCGGCCGACGGCGCGCGCACCATGTGGCCGGCGCTCGCCAAGGCGAACGGCATCGATCCGAAGTCGGTGACCTGGGTGAACATCGACGCCAACGCCAAGCTCGCGGCGCTGAAGTCGAAGACCGTCGACATCACCACCTCGTTCTACAACCTGCACCATGTCTTCAAGCGCGAGCTCGGCGACGACATGGGCTTCCTCGCCTGGCGCGACGTCGGCTTGAATCCCTACGGCAACTCGGTGATCGTCAACCCGGAGTACCTGAAGAAGAACAAGCCGCTGAGTGCGTGAAGCAACCCAAGCCCTGCGTGCAGTCGCTGATCGACGCCAACGGCGCGCTCAGCTTCGACAACGAGCTCGTCAACTGGCAGCTCGTCGAAGTGCTGATGAGCGACAAGATCTCGCAGACGGTGGCGCTCGGCTGGCACGACGACGCGCGCATGAAGGCCGACTACGAGCTGGTGCGCGACTACATCGGCGTCGACAAGCCGTTCGACGTGAAGACCACGTACACGAACGAGTTTCTCGACAAGTCGATCAAGATGACGCCCATCAAGGGCGACTGAAGACGTACGACGGCATCCTGCTGGGGGCGGGGCACAACAGCCTCGTCCTCCAGGCCTATCTCGGCCGCGCCGGGCTGAAGACGCTGTGCCTCGAGCGCAGCGCCGTGATCGGGGGCGGCCTCGCCACGGTCGAGGACCCGCGCTGGCCGGGCTATCGCCACAACATCCACTCGTTCTTCCACCGCGCGCTCGATCAGCTGCCGTGGTACCGCGAGCTCGAGCTCGAGCGCCGCGGCGCGCGCTATGTCGAGCCGGAGCTGAACGTCGCGTTGCTGCTCAAGAGCGGCGACGCGCTCTGCTGGTGGACCGATTTCGACCGCACCGCGGAATCCTTCGCCCAGTTCAGCGCTCGCGACGCCGCGACGCTCAAGCGCTGGCGCGACGCTTTCGTTCCCATCCTGGAAAAGATCCTGGGACCCGAGGCGCGGCGGCCGCCGATCGATGCTGATGTCCGGAAAAAAACTCTGGAACGCACAGCCGAGGGCAGGCTATTGCTCGAGACGAGCGCGCTCTCGCCGCTGGAATTCGTCGAGCGTGAGTTCGAGCATCCGGTGGTCAGGGCGGGCCTGCTGTTCTTCAACGGGCTGCGCGAAGTCGATCTGCGCCTGCGCGGCTTCGGCCATCACATCCCGGCGCTGCTCGCGAGCCCGGCGAAGGCGCAGATGTGCCTTGGCGGCGCGGCGCGCCTGGCAGACGCGCTCGCGGCGGCGGTGCGCGAATCCGGCGGCGAGATCCGCACGGCCTGCGAGCCGAAGCGCATCGTCGTCGAGCGCGGGCGCGTGGTTGGCGTGGAGACGACTGAGGGCGAGCTGATCCGCGCCCGGTTCGTGGCCTCCAGCCTGAACCCACAGCAGACGTTCATCGACCTATTGGAAAGCGTCCCGGCGGAGGTGCGGGCGAAGGCGGAGAAATTCGAATACAACCTGCTCGCGCCGCTCTTCGCACTGAACTTGGTACTCAAGGCGCCGCCGCGCTATCGGACGCTGGACAAGCCGTTCATGGTGATTCTGGGCCTCGAGCGCTATGAGCAATTCAACGAGATCGTGCGCTACCACGAGGCAGGCCGCATCCCGCCGACGGTGATGTGGGGCGCGTGCCCGACGCTGTTCGATCCTTCGCAGGCGCCGGCCGGCGGGCACACGGCGTTCATGTGGGAGAAGCTGCCGTACCGCTTGCAAAGCGGGCACTGGGACCAAGCGCGCGATGCGCACGCGGGGCAAATGCTGGAGCTGTGGACGCAATACGCGCCCAACCTGGCCGACGACACGATCGGCTGGTTCGCACGCACTCCGCTCGACACCGAGCGCAGCCTGCCGAACATGCGCTATGGCGATTTACTGGTGGGCTCGTTCGCTAACGGCCAGGTCGGCTACGACCGCCCGTTCCGCGGGGCGGGGCAGTATCGAGCGCCGATCGAGGGCCTTTACCTCTGTGGCTCGTCGTCTCATCCCGGCGGCAACGTGACCGGATTGCCGGGCTACAACGCCGCGCAGGTGCTGCTCGCCGATCTCGGGCTAGCCGAGTTCGGGCCCCGCCACTAGGTAGACGAGGTTCTTATCTCCGGGCGCGCGGTCCGCGCCGTGGACCATGCGGGTGAACGGGCGCTGAACCGCGAAGCCCTGTCCATGCAGCAACTGCTGCACGGCCCACGCATGGTCGGCCACATCGACATAAACCGGCGGCGCGACGTTTTGCAGCGCCTGCTCGAGGAGCGCGAGCGCGGTGCGCTCGTGTCGCGCGATGAGCGGTCCGATCTGCTGCGCCTCGCGGCCTTCGCGCCCGAGGACGAATCCGTCCGGGGCGCCAAACGCGCATTGCGGCAGCCGCTTCTGGAGCGCTCGCAGCAGCCATTCGCGATCGCCGCCGAACGCGTCGCGGTCGAGCTCCAGCGCATGCCGCCAGTTGATCGGGCCGGCCGCGTTCGTGGTAGCGACGGTCGGCCGTTTCTGGAGCGCGAAGCGCTTGAAGGTCCAGGTGTCGCGAAATCCTTCCTGGCGGTAGACCTCGCGGCCGGCCGCGGTCGCATCGAGGATCGGCGTGAGGCCGCTCGCCCGCAGCTCGTCGATCGCTACCCGCAGAAGGTGCGACGCGTGGCCCTTGCGCCGGTGCTCGGGAAGCACGAGCACCATGCTGATCCAGGCGAAGGCGCCGTACGGCAGGACGAGCGTCGAGGCGATGAGCGTGCCGTCGGCGAGCGAGATGCCCCAGCCATAGCCGATCGCGAGCATCAGCCGCCAGTCGGCTTCGTTCTGGTTCCAATTCGCCGCCTTGGAGAGCTCAAGGCAGCCGGCGATGTGCTCGGCGCCGAGCGGGTGTTCAGTACTTGCCGTCACGCGTCTCGAAGTGGGTCGGCTTGCCGAGGTCCGGCAGGCCGCGCGCGATCCAATCCGCCTGCCAGTCGAGCATCGTCGCAAGCGGCACGCGCGGCGGGCCGAAGAGGCGCTGCGCCGCTGCCGTGTCGATGAGCCAGGCAGTGGGCGCTTCCTTGCCGGTGATCACGGGGTGCTTGCCGAAGCGCTTGCCGAATTCCTGAGCCAGCGAGCGCACGCTCACAACGTCGGGCCCGCTCACGTTGATCGGCGAGCTCGGCGTCGTGCAGTGCGCGAAGAGGCGCAGCGCCTGCTCGTTCGCATCGCCCTGCCACAGCACATTGACATGCCCCATGGTCACGTCGACCGGCTCGCCCGCGAACACCTTCGCCGCGACATCGTGCAGCACGCCGTAGCGCATGTCGATGGCGTACTCGAGCCGCATCAGCCGGCCCGGCGTGCCGTAGCGCTGCGAACCGTAGAGAAACGCCTGCTCGCGCCCGACGCAGGAATTCGCGTAGTCGCCCGCGGGCGGCGTGGTGGGCACGGCTTCATCCGCACCGCGGCCGGTGACCGGCGCATACGGATACACGCACGCGGGGGAGGAGGCGACGATGCGCGAGTCGCGGAAGGTCTCTTGTGGCCGGCCATGAAGACGACGTGCTTGACGCGCGGCAGCAGCTCCAGCATCTCGCGATCGAGCAGATCGCAGGCCACGCACTCGACGCCCCACGAGGTGAGCCGGTCGCGCAGGCCGGGCTCCGAGAAGCGCGCCACGCCGATCACGCGCTTGCCGGCGCGCCGCGCCAGGCGCGCGAGCGTCGGCCCCATCTTGCCGGCCACGCCGAGGACCAGAATTTCATCGACGCCGGCCAGATCCGCCTGCAGCTCGGCGCTCGGGCGCGTCATGAACTCCTCGAGCTCAGCCACGTCCGCGAAGCGCACCGGCATGTTAACCATCTGGTGAATTATAATCGCGCGCCATGGCGCGCATTCTCACGACCGTCGTCGGCTCCTATCCGCTGCCCGAGTGGCTGTCGCGCGCGCCGTCGGAGCAGGCGCTGGTCGATGCGACGCGGGTGGTGATCGCGACGCAGGAAAGCGCCGGCATCGATGTGGTGTGCGACGGCGAGCTCTACCGCTTCGACGTCAATCATCCCGAGACCAACGGCATGATCGAGTACTTCGTGCGGCCGA
>VBCP01000519.1 GCA_005888925.1 Betaproteobacteria bacterium
CAAGGATCTCTCGGCGGCACTGCGTGCCGCGATCACCGACGATGCGCAGCCCGGGCTCGCCGCCAACCTGCGCCAGCTGATGCGCGTCGCCTCGAACCTGCGCGAGCGGCTGTCGCTCGACAACTGGCGCGCGCTCAACCGCCTGACGCAGTCGGTGACGCAGCGCCGTGGGCGCAAGGTCGCGTTCTCGGATCTGCTCACCGAGCTCGATCTCGCGATCGCCGGCTTCACCGCGCTCTCGGGCTACGCGCTCGACGGTATGACGCGCGATCCGGGCTGGCGCTTCCTCTCCGTCGGCCGCCGCCTCGAGCGCCTGCAGTGGCTTTGCACCACGCTCAAGCTGACCGTCACGGGCCCGGCGGAGATGGACCTGACCTGGCTCTTGCGGCTCGCCGACTCGATCATCACCTACCGGGCGCGCTACATGGCGCGGCCGGAATGGCTGCCGGTGCTCGACCTCCTGATCCGCGACGAGGCCAACCCGCGCTCGATCGCCTTCCAGGTGCTCGGCCTGCGCGACTACGCGCAGCGGCTCGCCGATCTCTTCGGCGACTTCGGCGACGAGCGCTTCCACGGCGCGCTGAAGGGGCTGCTGCAGCTCGATCCCGGCAACGATTTCCAGCCGGGCAACGAGCGCTTGCTCGCGCGGCTCGACGAATGGCAGGCCGCGGCCTATCGGCACGGCGAGCAACTGGGCTTGCGCTTCTTCAGCCATGTGGGCGAAGCCAGCAGTCAAACCTTCGCCACTTGATGCGGCTCTCGGTCACCCACGAGACGCGCTACCGCTATTCCAGCCCGGTCGTGCTCTCGCAGCAGCTCCTGCATCTCACGCCGCGTGTGCTGCCCTGGCAGAGCTGCCACGCTCATCAGATCGACGTCGAGCCGACGGCAAGCGAGATGACCGAGCGCGAGGACTATTACGGCAATCGCACGGCGAGCCTCGTCATCGCCGTGCCGCACGGGGAGCTGGTGGTGCGCGCCGCTTCGTCGGTGAGCGTCGAGCCGCGCGCGCGCGCCGCGGCTGCGGCGCCGAAGACCTCCTGGGAAGCGGTGCGTGCGCGCTTGAGCGCGCTCGACGCGCCGCCGCTCGCCGAGCCGGCGGAGTTCCTGTTCGACTCGCCGCACGTCGAGCGCTCGCGCGAGCTCGCCGACTATGCGGTCAAGAGCTTCACGGCGCGGCGCGCCATCCTCGACTCGGCCACCGACCTCGCGCGACGCATCCATAGCGACTTCAAGTTCGACCGCACCGCGACCAGCGTCTCGACGCCGCTCAGGCAGGTGCTCAAGCAAAGAAGCGGCGTTTGCCAGGACTTCGCCCATCTGATGATCGGCTGCCTGCGCTCGATCGGCCTCGCCGCACGCTACATGAGCGGCTACATCCTCACCGCGCCGCCGCCCGGTCGGCCGCGCCTGGTCGGTGCCGACGCGTCGCATGCCTGGGCCTCGATCTACTGTGGTGAACGCACGGGCTGGGTCGACATCGATCCCACCAACAACTGCATCGTCGACGATGCCCATGTCACGCTCGGCTGGGGACGCGATTTCGCCGACGTCACGCCGATGCGCGGCGTGATCCTCGGCGGCGGCACGCAGCAGCTCTCGGTTCGCGTCACCGTCACGCCGGGGGTCGAGGCGACGATAGAATCGAAGTAGATGGCAGACAGGAAGTTCGGCTTCGAGACGCTGTGCCTGCACGCCGGGCAGATCCCCGATGCCGCGACCGGCGCGCGCGCCGCGCCGATCTACCAGACGACCTCGTTCGTGTTCGACTCGGCCGAGCACGCGGCGAGCCTCTTCAACCTGCAGACCTTCGGCAACGTCTACTCGCGCATCTCGAACCCGACGGTCGCGGTGTTCGAGGAGCGGGCAGGCGGCAGAAGTCACCGCGATCCTGACCCTGTGCAGCTCGGGCGATCACATCGTCTCGGCCTCTACGCTCTATGGCGGGACGCATACGCTGCTGAATGTGAACCTGAAGAAGCTCGGCATCGAGACGACGTTCGTGGCGCCCGATGAGCCGGAGAATTTCCGCGAGGCCATCCGGCCGAATACCAAGCTGCTGTACGCAGAGACCCTCGGCAATCCGCTGATCAACATCGTCGACATCGAGGCGCTGGCGAAGATCGCGCACGAGGCCGAGATCCCGCTGGTGCTCGACAACACGGTGCCTTCGCCTTACCTCTGCCGGCCGATGCAGTGGGGCGCCGACATCGTGGTGCATTCGGCCACCAAGTACATCGGCGGGCACGGCACGACGATGGGCGGGGCGATCGTAGAGTCGGGCAGGTTCAACTGGGGCAACGGCAAGTTCCCCGAGTTCACCTCGCCCTCGCCCGGCTACCACGGCGTCATCTTCCACGAGACCTTCGGCGACTTCGGCTACACCATGAAGGCGCGCATGGAAATCATGCGCACCTTCGGCCCGGCGCTCTCGCCGATGAACGCATGGCTCCTGCTGCAGGGACTCGAGTCGCTGCACGTCAGGATGGAGCGGCACTGCGCCAATACGCTGGCAGTGGCCAAGTTCCTCCAGGAGCAGCCGAGGGTGGCGTGGGTCAACTATCCCGGACTGCCTGACGACAAATATCACGCGCTCGCCAAGAAATACCTCCCTAAGGGCGCCTCCGGCCTGCTCAACTTCGGCGTCAGGGGAGGAGCCAAGGCCGGTGAGCGCTTCATCGAAGCGGCGCAGTTCATGAGCCATCTCGCCAACATCGGCGATGCCAAGACGCTGGTGATCCATCCCGCGTCGACCACGCACCGGCAGATGGAGGAGGCCGACCTCGCGAAGGCCGGCGTCACGCCCGACATGGTGCGCATGTCGGTGGGCATCGAGACGCTCGACGACATCCTCTGGGACATCGACCAGGCGCTCGCGGCAGCCGCCAAGGCATGATCAGCTACCAGATCATCGAGCACGGCAAGCCGCTGCAGAAGGTGGCGCTCGAAACGCCGAAGCCGCAGGGCACCGAGGTCCTCGTGCGCATCACGCGCTCCGGCGTGTGTCACTCGGATCTCCACATCTGGCATGGCTATTTCGACCTCGGCGGCGGCAAGCGCTTCTACGTCAAGGAGCGCGGCTGCGTGCCGCCCTTCACGCTCGGCCATGAGCCCTTCGGCGTGGTCCAGGCGCTGGGCTCGAAGGCGAAGGGCGTGCGCGTGGGTCAGAAGCGGATCGTGTTTCCGTGGATCGGCTGCGGCAAGTGCGCGGTGTGCAAGGCGGGACAAGACAACTACTGTGTCTCGGGAAGCCGCATCCTCGGCGTCAACCGCCCCGGCGCCTATTCGACGCACCTGCTCGTGCCCGATCCGAAATACCTGCTCGACGCTTCCGGTATCGACGAGGCTTTCGCTGCGACGCTCGCCTGCTCGGGCCTCACGGCCTACAGCGCGAGTGCCAAGCTGCCGCTGCTCGCGCGCGAGGACCGCGTGGCGATCATCGGCTGCGGCGGCGTCGGCCTTGCCGGCGTCTCGGTGCTGCGCGCGCGCGGCGTGAAGCACATCGTCGCCTGCGACATCGACCCACGAAAGCTCGAGACGGCGGCGAAGCTCGGGGCAAAGTACACGCTCGACACGCGCGATCCGCAGGCGGCGCAGCAGCTTGCCGGCATCGCCGGCGCGATCGACTTCGTCGGCACGCCGGCCACCGCGGCCCTCGGCATCGCAGCGCTGCGCAAAGGCGGGCGCTACATCCTCGTCGGCCTGCACGGCGGGGAGCTGGTGCATCCGCTGCCGCCGATCGCGCAGCGCGCCATCGGCATCGTCGGCTCGTACGTCGGCAACCTTCAGGAGCTGAAGGAAGTCGTGGCGCTCGCGAAGCAGCGCAAGCTGAAGCCGCTGCCGCTCGAGACGCGGCCGGCAGCGCAGGCGAATGCCGCCCTCGAGGACCTGCATGCCGGCCGGGTCGCGGGACGCGTGGTGCTCGACTTCGAGACCGTAGCGTCATGAGCGTGATCGACCGCACCGCGAAGATCACGCGCGCGCTGCGCGAGATCGACGCGCGCACGCCGCGGTTCGTCTGGCCGGCGCCGCCGTACTACGAATACCACGGCGGGCCGCCGCCGGAAGGCGAGCCCTGCCTGCTCACCTTCACCGACGGCGGCAAGGCGAGCGGCCTGTTGCAGAACTTCCTCCCCGAGCACGAGATTCTGAAATTCCACCCGGAGAACGGCAAGAGCGCCGTGACGATCGCGTTCTCGGGCCTGCTCACGCTGCAACTGCTCGAAGCCGTGCGGCTCGAGGTGCATACGCTGCCCGATGCCGCCGGGATGCACGCGCCCTCCGAGCGCCAGCCGTTCTCGGTGGTGCTCACTGACGGCAGCCTGTTCGAGGGCGAGACGGTGGGGCAGGTGCAGGCGCTCTGCGGCCTGTTCCTGTTCGTAGCGCAAAGCGGCGGCGGCGGCGTGCTGCGCTGGTTCGTGCCGACGCAAGCGGCACGCGAGATCCGCGTCAGCAAGCCGATCGGCGAGCTCTTGATCGACGAGCAGGCGGCTTCGCCGGAAACCATCACGCAAGCGCTCGAGAAGCAGAAGCTGATGCGCTCGCGCAAGCTCGGCGAATACCTGACGGCGAACGAGATCGTGTCGCAACAGCAGCTCGCCGCGGCGCTCAAGGCGCAGCGGGCGCAGCCGGTGCAGAAGCTCGGCGAGACGCTGGTCGAGCTCGGCTTCCTGACGAAGCCGGAACTCGACGAGGCGCTCGCCATCGAGGCGCGCGACCGCTCGGTGCCGCTCGGTCAGATCCTCGCCGACATGGGCATGGTCGACATCGAGGTGGTGCACAACGTGATGGCGAAGAAGCTCGGCATCCCGGTGGTCAACCTGCGCAAGGTGCGCCCGAGCCCCGAGGCGCTGAAGCGCATTCCCGCCGCCATCGCCAACCGCTACCAGGTGCTGCCGCTCGCCGAAGCCGAAAACGGGCTGGTGGTTGTGGTCGACAATCCGACCAATATGGAGCGCATGGACGAAGTGCGCTTCGTCGCCGGCAGCAAGCTGATCGCGATGGTTGCCACGCCGCAGGAGATCAAGCAGGCGCTCGAGCTCGCCTATGGCCAGCCCGAGCCCGAGGTCTCGACCCGCGGCCCGCAGGAGAACATCGATATCGGCCAGCTGACGCTGCGCCTCACCAGCGAAGGCGGCGCCGACGTGACAGCCGGCGAGACCCAGGCGCCGGCGACCGACAGCACGCTGGTGAAGCTCGTCAACAAGATGATCATCGACGCGGTGGAGCAAAAAGCTTCCGACATCCACATCGAGGTCAACCCGGCCGCCAAGAACGTGCGCGTGCGCTTGCGCAAGGACGGGGTACTGGTCAATTACCTCGAGATCCCGGCGCGCTTTCGCAGCGCCGTCATTTCCCGACTGAAAATCATGAGCCAGCTCGACATCTCCGAGCGGCGCAAGCCGCAGGACGGCAAGATCGACTTCAAGCGCTTCGGACCGCTCGACGTGGAGCTGCGCATCGCGACCATTCCGACGGCCAACGGCCTCGAGGACGTGGTGATGCGCGTGCTCGCCGCGGCCACGCCCAAGCCGATCGACGAGCTCGGCTTCGACGCCGAGGCGCTCGAGACGATCAAGCGGCTGATGTCGCGGCCGCATGGCCTGTTCCTGGTCTGCGGCCCGACCGGCTCGGGCAAGACCACGACGCTGCACTCCTTGCTCGGCTTCCTCAACACCCCGGACATCAAGATCTGGACCGCCGAGGACCCGATCGAGATCTCCCAGGCGGGGCTGCGCCAGGTGCAGATGAACGCCAAGATCGGCTGGACCTTCGCCGCCGCCATGCGGAGCTTCATGCGCGCCGACCCGGACGTCATCATGGTGGGCGAGATGCGCGACGCCGAGACCACCAAGATCGGCATCGAGGCCTCGCTCACCGGCCATCTGGTGCTCTCCACGCTGCACACCAACAGCGCCGCCGAAAGCGTGGTGCGCCTGCTCGACCTCGGCATGGATCCCTTCAATTTCGCCGACGGGCGCGAGATGGAGGCGATCGCCGACGAGTACTGCGAAGGCACGCCGCTCGAGGCCGATAAGCTGCTGCGCAAATGGCGCCAGGACAAGATCACCATGTACCAGGCGAAGGGCTGCAAGGACTGCGACCGCACCGGCTACAAAGGGCGGCTCGCGGTGTACGAGCTGATGACGGCCGACGCGGCGGTGAAGCGCCTGATCCAGACGCGCTCGCCGATCGCCGACATCGCGGCGGCCGCGCTCGCGGACGGCATGCGCACGCTGAAGCAGGATGGCATCGACAAGGTCATCAAGGGCCACACCGACATGCACCAGATCCGCGCCGTATGAGCTTCAACTGGAGCAATCCCTACGCCTGGCCGAGGAAGCCGCTGCTCGCGGCGAACGCGGTCGCGACCTCGCAGCCGCTCGCGGCGCAAGCCGGCCTGCAGATGCTCGCCGAGGGCGGCAGCGCCGTCGATGCTGCGCTCGCTGCCGCCATTACGCTCACGCTGGTCGAACCCGTAT
>VBCP01000518.1 GCA_005888925.1 Betaproteobacteria bacterium
GCTGATGCGGCGCGAAGCCTTCGCCTTGCGCGCCCACATGGAGGCGACGCTGCGCCAGGCGTTCCCCGCGACACCGGTGGTGCTCGATCCGGTGGCGCAGATGCGCCGCGGCGTCGCCGACCTGCGCGCCGCCGCCGGCAGCTCCGATCCGCGCGAGTTCCTCGGCCTCGCCGCGATGCTCTCGCGTGCGCTCGCCGCCGAGGGCGATGCGGTGCGCGCGCTCGAATTCCGCGACGGCGCGCTGCGCGTTGACTTCGACCCGCGCGCCCTGGAGGCGAAGAAGCAGCGCGAGGCGCTGCTGGAGAAAGCGTCCGCGGCGGGACTCGCGGGCCGCTGGTCCGACGCCAGCCTCAGCGTGCGTCTGAAAGGCGACAGCCCATGAACCAATGGTGGACCGGCCTCTCGCGCCGCGAGCGCATCGCGGTCGGCACGGCCGCCGCGCTGGTGGCCGTCGCGCTGCTCTACCTGGCGGCGATCGAGCCCGCATGGCGCACGCGAGCGCGCTTGGCGGCCGAGTTGCCGCGCCTGCGCGCCGACGCCGTGGCGGTGGACGCGCTCGCGGCCGAGGCGAAGAAGCTCGGCGCGCGCGCCCGGTCTCCCGAATCGCCCGCGCAGACGAAAGCGGCGCTCGACAAGCTGCTCGCTGAGCGCAATATCGTCGGCGGCACGGTGCGCCACGGCGAGGACCAGCGCCTCATCGTCTCGGTGCGCCGCGCCGACGCCGCCGCCTGGCTCGCGTGGCTGAAGGAAGCGTCGAGCGAGCTGCCGCTTCGCGTCAGCACCGCGCGCATCTCGCGCGTCGCGCCGGGCCTGGTCGACGCCGAAGTCGCGCTCGCGCCGGTGGGGCAAAAATGACGCGCGCATTGGGCCTCGCCATCCTGCTCGGCGTGGCCATGCTGGTCACCATAGTGGTGCGCGCTCCAGCCGCGTGGCTCGGCGATTGGATCGAGACGCGCAGCAAGCTGCGGCTGATCGACGCGCGCGGCACCGTGTGGCAAGGCTCCGCGCTCCTCGGCATCAGCGATGGCCGTGCGACCACGCTCCTGCCCGGACGCCTCGAGTGGCGCGTCGAGGCGCTTTCGCCTGTCCGGCTGTCCGTGTCGCATCCGTGGCTCGCGGCGCCGCTGGTTCTCTCTTTGAGTACACAAAATATGGGATTCAAGAGCGGCAGCGCGCGGCTGCCCGCCGGGGTGCTGGCGAGCGCCGGGGCGCCCTTCAATACCGTGCGGCCGGGCGGCGTGCTGGAGCTCGCCTGGACCGACGGCGAGCTGCGCGGCGCGGCGCTCACCGGCGAGCTGCAGGTCGACTGGCGCGACGCGCAGTCGGCGCTCTCGACCATCGTCCCGCTCGGCAGCTATCGCCTGCGGGTGAGCGGCGCCGGCGCGCCGCCGGCCCTCGAGCTGCAGACGCTGAGCGGCCCGCTGCGGATGCAGGGCAAAGGCACCATGAACGGCGCGCGCATCAAGTTCAACGGCACCGCCACCGCCGAGCCGGCAATGCAGCCGGCGCTGAACGGGCTGCTGGGGGTGCTGGGAATGCGCTCAGGGGACAAAGTGCTCCTGGCGATAGATAGTTAGGAAGAGATGAGGTAGGGAGATGCATATGAAAAGAACATGGCTTGCCACGCTCGTCCTGTGTGCCGCGTTCGCGGCGCAGGCGCAGAGCCGCCTGACGCTCAACTTCGTCAACACCGAGATCGAGGCGGTGGTGCGCGCGATGGCCGACTTCACCGGCCGCACGTTCATCGTCGATCCGCGCGTCAAGGGCACGATCACGCTGAATGTCGAGCAGCCGGTGAGTGCCGAGCAGGCGCTCGCCGCGCTCAGCACCGCGCTGCGCCTGCAGAACATCGCCCTGGTCGATTCGGGCGGCGTGATCCGCGTGGTGCCCGAGGCCGACGCGCGGATGCAGGGCGGCCCGGTGCAGCTTGGTCCGACCGCCGGGCGCGGCGACGAGATCGTGACGCAGGTGTTCAAGCTGGAATACGAGTCGGCGGTGAGCATCGCGCAGCTCTTGCGCCCGCTGGTGGCGACGAACAATCCGATCAATGCCTATGCCGGCAACAACACCCTCGTCGTCACCGACTATGCCGAGAACGTACGGCGCATCGCGCGCATCATCGCCGCCATAGATACGCCGGCCGGCAGCGAGGTCGACGTGGTGCGCCTGGAGTACGGCATCGCGAGCGACATGGCGACGCTGCTGGCGCGCCTGCTCGAGACGCCTGCGGGGCAGCCGGGCGCCGAGGCCGGGCGCGTCAGCATCCTCGCCGAGCCGGTGACCAACTCGCTCCTGGTGCGCGCGCCGACGCGCGCGCGCGCGAACCTGGTGCGCGTGCTCGCGGCGAAGCTCGACCAGCCCTCGGCCACGCCGGGCAATATCTACGTGGTTTATCTCAAGAACGCCAATGCCACGACGCTCGCGCGCACGCTGCTCGGCGTCGCCGCGCCCGATCAAGCCGGCGGGCAGCCGACGCAGCCCGTATTCCAGACCCAGAGCACGGGCTCACGCCCGGTAGGCACCGCGCCCGCGCGGCCGCTCACCGGCGCGCCCGCGGCGCCCACGCCGGTCACCGGCCAGCTCGCCGGCGCGCAGATCCAGGCCGATTCCGCGACCAACACGCTGATCATCATCGCGCCCGACGCGGTGTACCGGAACCTGCGCGCGGTGATCGACAAGCTCGACATGCGCCGCGCGCAGGTGTTCATCGAGAGCCTGATCATCGAGGTGACGAGCGACCAGGCCGCCGAGTTCGGCATCCAGTGGCAGGCGGGGCTCGGCCGCCTGCAGGGAAGCGGCGGCGCCGGCGGCATCGCCGGCACCAACTTCGGCACCGGCGGACAGAACATCCTCAACGTGGCGCAGAACCCGGCGAGCGTCGGCCAGGGCCTCGCGATCGGCGTGGCGCGCGGCCAGATCACGCTGCCGGGCGTCGGCGTGGTCTCGAACCTGCAGCTGCTCGCGCGCGCGCTCGAGAGCATGTCGAAGGCCAACATCCTCTCGACGCCCAACATCCTGACGCTCGACAACGAGGAGGCGCGCATCGTCGTCGGCCAGAACGTGCCCTTCATCACCGGCCAGTTCGTCGGCCCCGCCTCGGGCGGCGCCACGGTCAACCCGTTCCAGACCATCGAGCGGCGCGACGTCGGGCTGACGCTTCGGGTACGGCCGCAGATCAGCGAGAGCGGCACCATCAAGCTCGTCATCTACCAGGAA
>VBCP01000520.1 GCA_005888925.1 Betaproteobacteria bacterium
GATCGGCAGGTCGGTGAACTCCGAGTCGTGGTACTCGGTGCGCTGGCGGCCTTCGGCGTCGATCGTCTGCACGAAGTAGCCCTGCCGGTAGAGCAGGCCCACGCCGACGAAGGGCAGCTTGAAGTCGCTCGCCGCCTTGCAGTGGTCCCCGGCGAGGATGCCGAGGCCGCCGGAGTAGAGCGGCAGGCTCTCGTGCACGCCGAACTCGGCGCAGAAATACGCGACCAGCTCGTGGGGCTTGAAGCCGCCCGAGCCGCTCTGGAACGGCGGCTCGGCGTGATACGCGTCGAACGCCGCGAGCACGCGCGTCAGGCTGTCGAGGAAGGCGGGGTCGGAGGCCGCGTCGATCAGGCGCTGCTCGTCGATGCGCTTGAGCATCGCCTTCGGGTTGTGCCCGACCGCGTCCCACAGCGCGGGGTTGAGGCGCGCGAAGATCGCGCGCGTCGCGCGATCCCAGCTGTACCAGAGATTGCCCGCCAGCTCCTCGAGCCTGGCGAGGCGCTTGGGCAATTTCGGATTGACTTCGAGCTGGTAGCGGGTCCCGGGCTGCATGACGTCTAAGAGCGACAGCTATTGCTGCGTTAACGACTTACGCTGCCGCAAAGCGGCGGATTCTACAGAAACAATGTGGCGTGGCTAGTGGGCTCGCTCGTGACGCAAGTCACATGCCGCGAGGCCGGCCTCTGCCGCGTTAGTGCACCGTCGCCCCGTTCGGCAATGCATACAGCGCATCGACCGTGCGCAGGTCGCGCCCGGAGACGCGGACCTGTGTCGCGCCCGGGCGGAACTGCGGGAACATGATGTCGTCCTCCGAGTCGCTGTGCAGGAGGCCGAGGGCATGCCCCATTTCGTGCATCGCCGTAGCCTTGACCTGCGCCCGTAACGCGGCGGGATCAGACGTTGGGCCCAGCAGCGGTCCCGCCCCCGCGATCGGTGGAACGACGACCGCAATGCTGTCGACGGCGAACACGAAACGCTTGCCGTCGGCCGCGCCTCCCGCGTGCGCCACACCCGCATTGTCACTGTACAGACCCTGGGACCACACGACGCCGATGTCCCAGAAGCGGTAGGTGAATTCGCCGGTATCGAGCACGAGCGGGAACGGATGACCGTCCCACTCCATGATCCCCTCGATGGCGGCATCGCGAATCTGGCGCGCTGTTTTTTCGTCCACGAACTCGGGGAGCCGCACGCGCACCCGCAGCTTGCCCTTGTCGAGCTGCCACCGCGCGACCTGGAACGAACTGCGGCCGTCGCAGAGGTAGCCCGCGGCCCGGCAAACCTCCGCGGCATTCAGCGTGACGCCCACGCCTTCCTCCAGCTCCGGCGCGGGACACGCCACCGCGCCCGGGGCACCGCAGCCGCCTCCGCGCAGACCAAACCAGTAGACGGCGAACGCGACAGCGGCCACACACGCGAAACGGATCGCCGTCACGACGCGCTAGCCTGCATGACGTACTTCACGACATCTCCCTCGTCCGCAATCCTAGACCGGTACCTCACATGCCGCCTAGCTTGATCGATCTCGGTACTTGTCAGCTAAATCGGGGGAAGCTTGGCGTCCCTCTCGCGACGGCTTGGAAATACGAGCATTTCGCCACTGCGTGATTCGATCCTGGCATGGAGTAAGCACGTGCGAAACCGCAACCAACGCAAGACCGAGAAACAACTGAGCGTTCGGGTACCAAGCCGCAGGTGAAACACTGGCCAAAATCAAGAGAAGAACGCCAGCGCTTGCACATCCGTTCGAAATTGCGATTCGCGTGCTTGAGTACGTGCGATCACTCATTGCCATCTAGCGTCGAGCCCAGCGGCGCGCGCGGCACTCAGGTTTGTGTCTTACGTTCGCCTCGGGATGTTCTGCGGACCTCCTAATGTCCTTGTCTTTCATACGACGGACACGCGACCAATCGGTCTTAGATGTTCTGGATGAGGATAGCCGTCTTACGTTTTGTCGCCTGATCGTTACCGGGCTTGCGGCTCCCCTCCAGGCTTCAGATCGAACACCGCCTTGCCGGTCACGAAGTCGACAGGCACGGAGACATGATCGTGAACGATCAGCCATTTGCCGTTGATCTTGCGAAGGCCGCTTGTGATGCGAACCCACATCTCGTCTTTCAGACCGCCTTTAAGCGTTCCGCTTGTTCTCTGAAGGCAGTGAATGAACGCCACATCTTTGCTGGCGACGATTCGAAGATCGCGAAACTCGACATCGAGCGAGCCTTGGTACATGTCGAAGAACAGCTGGTAGTTCTTCCGATAGGATTCCCACCCGGTCGTCGCGAGCGGCGGCACGGAGTTGAATAGGACCGTAGCCGCCCCGGCGGCGTATACCGCCATCACCGCATCCACATCCTTCGCGCGGATTGCCTTTTCCAAACGAGCCAGCAATTGTCGGACCTCGCGCTCGCTTTCCGGGGACGCGGCGGTCGCCGGCAGAGCGAGCGACGCCACTACGATGCTGATCAGCACCGCGAGATGAACGATCGGATTCGCCTCGATCCTGTAGAGCGAACCTGTCAGCCGCTTAAGTAAACCCATTTGGGCCTCAATCTGTCACGGGATAACAATTCCATCCTCTGCGCCCACGACGCCTAATTACTTGGTTGACTGTCCGCCGAAAAGGATTGGTTGACAAGTGGCGGATGCAACAGGGGTCTGACCCCGATTTCCGGGTTTTTTGCAATATGAGCGCCTCCTTCCAGAAATCGAGCCTCGGGTAGGTTTAAATATCGATTCGGGCGAGCGCTTCCTTGATTTCGTCGCTGTCATCCGGCCGCACGAGCTTCGCTGTCTCCTTGCCGTCGCGCAGGAAGACGAGCGTCGGCCAGAGCTTCACGCCGAAGGAGCGGCCAAGGCGCTTGCCGCTCGCGTCGGCGATCTTGATGTGGCGCACGCGAGGGTGTTGCGCGATCGCCTCGGCGATCAGCGGCTGCGCGCGCCGGCACCAGCCGCACCACGGGCTGCCGAACTCGAGCAGCGTCGGTCCCTCGAGCGCGTCGACCTCGGTGCGCTTGGGTTCGACCGCGGCGTAATCGCCGCTCACCAGGCATAGACTAGCCGCTCGGGGAGGAGGTTTCATGCGCCACATCGTGGCGACGCTCGTCGCTCTGTTTGCCTGCGCTGCGCTCGCTGCCGAGCAATATCCGGCGCGTGCCGTGCGCGTCGTGGTGCCGTTCGCGCCGGGCGGCGGCACCGACATCGTGGCGCGCATCCTGTCGCAACAGCTCTCGCAGCGCCTGGGGCAGAGCTTCGTGGTCGAGAACCGCCCGGCCGGCTCCGGGATCGTCGGCGCCGATGTGGTCGCGAAGAGCGCGCCCGACGGCTATACGCTGCTCTTCGCCTTCTCCTCGCTCTCGAGCAGCGCCAAGCTTTTCAGCCAACTGCCTTACGACCCGGTGCGCGACTTCGCGCCGGTCGCGCTCGCCACCACCTCGCCGCTGCTCGCGGTGGCGCCGCCGTCGTTGCCCGCCAGGGATATCCGGGAGTTTGTCGCGTATGCCAGGGCGAACGACGGCAAGCTCAATTACGGCTCCTCCGGTCCCGGCAGCTCGCCGCACCTCGCGATCGAACTCTTGATGTCGCAGACCGGTGTTCGGATGCAGCACATCGCCTACAAGGGCATCGCGCCCGCGGTGACGGCGCTGCTCGCCAACGAAGTGCAGTTCTCGCTGGTGCCGATCGCAGTGGGTCTGCCGCACGTAAGAGCGGGCAGGCTGCGCGCGCTCGGCGTCGCCGGCCTGCAGCGCTCGGCGGCGACGCCGGAGATTCCCACGCTCTCCGAATCCGGCTTGCCCGATTTCGAAGTGATCGCCTGGTGGGGGCTGCTCGCTCCAGCGAGGACGCCGCGCGCCGTGGTGAATGCGCTGAACCGCGAGATGCGCTCGGTGCTCGAGGTTCCGGAGGTGAAGCGCAGCCTCGTCGATCAGGGCATGGATCCCGCGGCCGGCTCGCCCGAGCAGTTCGGCGCGCTGATCAAGGCCGACATGGAGAAATGGGGCGAGATCGGCGCCCGCCTGGGCGTCAAGCTCGACTGAGCCCTACAGCGCGCGGCCGTTGAACGGCTTGACCTCCAGCGACTCGAGCGCGACGCCTTCCAGGCAGCGCACGTTGATCGCCGCCATCGGCTTGCCCGAGCGGTCGACGGCTTTCGCTAGCGGGTGGATGCCGCAGGTCGGGCAG
>VBCP01000522.1 GCA_005888925.1 Betaproteobacteria bacterium
GACCGCGAGGTCGACGACGTTGCCCTTGATCGCAAATTCGCGGAATTCCTTGAGCCAGCTCATGGATAGCTCACCTCCAGAATTTCAAGCTCTTCGGCACCGCCGGGCGTGCGCAGCACCACGGTATCGCCTTCGCGCGCCTTGATCAGCGCGCGCGCGATCGGCGAGATCCACGACACCTGGCCCTTTGCGGCGTCGGTCTCGTCGATGCCGACGATGGTCACAGTTCTTTCGCCCGAGGCGCCGCGCACGCGCACGCGAGCGCCGAAGAAGATCTGGTCGGTGTCGCGCCCCGAGGCGTGCACGATCTGCGCCGCCTCGAGCCGCTTGATGAGGAAGCGCACGCGCCGGTCGATCTCGCGCAGGCGCCGCTTGCCGTAAATGTAGTCGGCGTTCTCCGAGCGATCGCCCAGCGATGCCGCCCAGGCGACGGTCCTGACGACCTCGGGCCGCTCGACCTCGAGCAGCTGCTTCTTTTCGCTCTGCAGGCGCGCGAAACCCGCCGCGGTAATGTAATTTTTGCCATGGGCGGGAGCCGCCGGCGCTTCACCGTTTGGAAGATGAGCGCTTGTCTCGGGCTCTGGCGCGTCTTCCTTCACGAAGGCCTTCGACATAGTGCAATTTTAGCTTGAAGATCCGCGCGTAAACCCTCAGAATCGGGGGACAAATAGCGGTAACGCAAGGGGAGAATACGATGGCCGAGGGGAAAGAAAAGCTCGATTTCCTGACGAAGCTGCGCGTCCGCGAGCTCGTCTTGATGGGTCTCATCACGATTACCGCGGTGATGGCCAACCTGCCGCACGAATACGTCGAGGAGACCCTCGGCGTGAGCCACAACACGCTGCTCGCTGTGCTCGCCTGCAGCGTGATCATCGGCCTGTTCCTGTACCTGAAGACCGGCCTGTTCGTCGTCGTGGTGCTGCTGATCGCGGGCGCCAACATGCCCGAGCAGATCGCCGAGGGCCTGAACATCTCGCGCGCGCCGATCGTGCTGGCACTGGTCGCACTGGTCGGCGTCGGCGTGATCAACTACCTGGTCAAGCTGCTGCCGACGGGACTCGAGCCCAAGCCGCGCGAAAAGAGTCCGGAGGGCGTGCGCGCGCTCTTCTACGGCATCGAGAAGAACAACCTGGTGTATGCGCAGAAGGTGCTCTCGATGAACTTCGATCCGAACCTGCTGCACGAAAACGGCTACACCCCGCTCGCCTACGCGGCGATGAAGGGCAATCCGGCGATGATCGAGCTCCTGCTGCGCAACGGCGCCAATCCGGCGCTCGTCAGCAAGGAAGGCGATACGCCGGTCGAGCTCGCCCTGCGCATGGGCCACAACGAGGTCGCCGACCTGCTGAAGAAGGCGCGCCGCGAGGCCGAGGCGCCCGCCGCCGGCGCCGAGGACCAGCCCGCCACCCAGGCCGGCTGATCACTATGTAGTCGCTGTCGCGCCGGGGTCTTGGCATGCGCCCCGGCGGCTGGTACTGTATACCCTTCCAGTATGGATAGCCTGACCGTCACCGAAGCCCCGCCGCAGGACATCTGCCGCGACACGCTGCTCGAGAAATACGCCAAGGGCAACGAGGCGAGCGTCGACGAAGTGCGCCGCCGCGTGGCGCGCGCGCTCGCCCAGGTCGAGCCCGAAGAGCGCCGCGCGCAATGGGAGCGGCGCTTCCTGCAGGCGCAGGCGGACGGCTTCATCCCCGCCGGGCGCATCAACTCCGCCGCCGGCGTGGCGCTGCAGGCGACCCTCATCAACTGCTTCGTGCAGCCGGTGGGCGATTCGATCTCCGAAGTGGTCGACGGCCGGCCCGGCATCTACACCGCGCTTTCGGAGGCCGCCGAGACCATGCGCCGCGGCGGCGGCGTCGGCTACGACTTCTCCGCCATCCGGCCGAAGGGCGCCGAGGTCAAGGGCACGCGCTCGCGCGCGAGCGGCCCGGTGTCCTACATGCGCGTGTTCGACCGCTCCTGCGAAACCGTCGAGTCCGCCGGCTCGCGCCGCGGCGCGCAGATGGGCGTGCTGCGCTGCGACCACCCGGACATCGAGGAATTCATCCACGCCAAGGACCACGGCGACCTCGCCAACTTCAACATCTCGGTCGGCGTCACCGACGACTTCATGCTCGCGGTGGAGAAGGACCAGAGCTTCGAGCTGGTGCACAAGGCGAAGCCCTGGCCTGGAGCCGAGGGCTACCCGCGCGCCGACGGCTTGTGGGTGTACCGCAAGATCCGCGCGCGCGAGCTGTGGGACCAGATCATGCGCTCGACGTACGACCACGCCGAGCCCGGCATCCTGTTCCTCGACCGCATCAACCGCGACAACAATCTCAACTATTGCGAGACGATCGAGGCGACCAATCCCTGCGCCGAGCAGCCGCTGCCGCCGTACGGCTGCTGCTGCCTCGGCTCGATCGATCTGACGAAGTACGTCTCGGCGCCGTTCACGGAACAAGCCAAGTTCGATTTCGAGCGCTTCGCTCGCACCGTCGAGGTTTCGGTGCGCATGCTCGACAACGTGCTGGAAGTGACCGCGTGGCCGCTCGAGCAGCAGCGCAAGGAAGCGATGGCCAAGCGGCGCGTCGGCCTGGGCTTCACCGGGCTGGGCGATGCGCTGATCATGCTGCGCCTCAGGTACGACAGCGATGAAGCGCGCCGCATGGCGGCGACCCTCTCGGAAGCGATGCGCGATGCCGCTTTCCGCGGCTCGGTCGAATTGGCGAGGGAACGCGGCGCGTTCCCGCTGTTCAACGCCGACCTCTATCTTTCCGGCACCAGCTTCGCCACGCGCCTGCCGGCGGCGATCAAGCAGGAGATCAAGAAGCACGGCCTGCGCAACTCGCACCTCTTGTCGATCGCGCCCACCGGGACCATCAGCCTCGCGTTCGCCGATAACGCCTCCAACGGCATCGAGCCGCCCTTCTCGTGGACCTATACGCGCAAGAAGCGCATGGCCGACGGTACGCTGAAGGAATTCCCGGTCGAGGACCACGCCTGGCGCCGCTATAAGGCGATGGGCGGCAACGTCGACGCCTTGCCGGCCTATTTCGTGACCGCGCTCGAGCTTTCCGCGCACGCGCACGAGCAGATGGTGGCGGCGGTCGCGCCCTACATCGACACCAGCATCTCGAAGACGGTCAACGTGCCCGAGGACTATCCCTACGGCGAGTTCCAGGACCTCTACTTCCACGCCTGGAAGTCCGAGCTCAAGGGCCTCGCGACCTACCGGCCGAACAAGGTGCTCGGCTCGGTCCTTTCCGTCCACAAAACCGAAGATTTCGTGCAGGACGACGTCAACCGGCGCATCACGGTGAAGTCGATCCCGGCGCCGGTGCTCGCATCGCTGCGCTGGCCCGGGCGGCCCGAGCTCGCCGGCGGCAATCCCGCCTGGACCTACATGATCGAGCACCCGCAGTACCGCTTCGCGGTGTTCGTCGGCCATGTCGAGAACGGCATGCCGCACCCCTTTGAAGTCTGGGTTAATGGCAGCGAACAACCCAGGGGACTTGGCGCGCTCGCCAAGTCGCTCTCGATGGACATGCGCGCCAACGACCAGGCCTGGCTGAAATTGAAGCTCGACACGCTGGCGAAGACGAGAGGCGATGACGCCTTCGACATGCCGTTCCCGCCGCGCGGCGAGAAGAAGCAGATGCCCTCGATCGTCTCGGCCTTCGCGCAGATCGTGCGCTGGCGCGTCGAGCAGCTGCACGCCGGCATGGGCGACGAGCAGTTCAAGCTCGCCTCCGAGGCGGGCTCCTCTCCGGTGATGGACGCGATGTTCGCCCTGAAGGAGCCGAAGACCGGCACCGACGGCACGATCTCGTGGACCGTCGACGTGCACAACGCGCGCACCGGCGATGATTTTGTCTTGGGCTTAAAAGAGATAACGCTCCCCGACGGCGTCACCCGCCCATACTCGGTGTGGCTCTCCGGCGAATATCCGCGGCCGCTCGATGGCCTGTGCAAGATGCTGTCGCTCGACATGCGCGTGATGGACCCGGCGTGGATCGGGATGAAGCTCCGGAAGCTCCTCGAGTTCCCCGAGCCGCTCGGCGACTTCATGGCCTTCGTGCCCGGCAGCCGCAAGCAGCAGACCTTTCCCTCGACGGTCGCCTACCTCGCGCGCCTCATCGTGCACCGCTACGCCATGCTCGGCATCCTCGACGAGGACGGCTTCCCGCGCACCCAGATGGGCATCCTCGAGTCGCCTTCGGCCAAAGAGAATCCGGTGATGGCCGGCGCGCCCTGCCCCGAGTGCGGCAACAGCACGCTCATCCGCAGGGACGGCTGCGACTACTGCACGGCCTGCGGCTACGTGGGAATCTGCGGCTAGCGCCCGGGCATATTTCTGGCTGCGCGACCTCCATTCCCCGGAGGTCACCATGGCAGACCAGATCAGCATCCTCGGCATCGCCGGCAGCCTTCGCCGGGAGTCGTACAACA
>VBCP01000521.1 GCA_005888925.1 Betaproteobacteria bacterium
GAAGTGGATGTCCGAGCCGCCGCGCTCGACCGCGTCGGCGAGCAGTGCCGAGATGAGCCGCACCACCGGCTGCGAGTACTCGTCGCCCTCGGCGACGGTGGTGTAGTCGATCTCGCCGGTCTCGATCTCCTTGAGAATGCCGTCGATCGAGAACTCGTGGCCGTAGTAATGCTCGATCGCGCGCTCGATCTCCGAGTCGCCGGCGATGCGCAGCTCGATCTCGTAGTCGCCCTTGAGGTGCGCGCGCAGCTGGTCGAGCGCCACGATGTTGGTGGTGTCGGCGAGCGCGACGATGAACTTCTTCTGCTGGCGGTCGAGCGCGACCGGGAAGATGCGGTAGCGGCGCGCCATGTCGCGCGGCACCAGCTTGAGCGCGGAGGGATCGACGATGATCCGGCCGAGATCCACCGCTTGCAGGCCGAGCTTCTCGGACAGCGCATCGCGCAGCGTCGCCTCGGACACGAAGCCGAGCTGCACCAGGAGGCGCCCGACCGGCACATGCTGCTTGGTCTGCTCGAGCAGCGCGATGCGCAGTTGGTCCTCGGTGAGGATCCCCTGGTCGATCAGGATCTGGCCGAGGTGGCGCTTCGCTTGCGGGTTGGCCGGTGCGTTCATTCGGACACTATGATAAGGGGCGGTCGCTGCAATCCTGGTGTGCGTTTATGCGCAGCAGACAGAATCTGTCAGCGCGCGAGCGTCGCAGCGCGCGTGCGCGCCGCCGCGACATCGAAGCTCGCGCCGCGCTTCTCCGAGAGCCCGATCGCCCGCTGGTAGTAGTCGAGCGCCTGGCGCGGCTGGCGCAGGTGATCGAGGCTGACGGCAAGGTTGTAGGCGAAGTCTGCGTTGTCCGGCTCCGCGGTGTAGGCCTTGAAATACTCCTGCTGCGCCTCGGCCCAGCGGTTCTGCTGCGCGAGCTGGTTGCCAAGCGCGAAATTGAGCGCGTGCGCCGAGGGATCCGCGGCGAGCAGCGTCTTCACGCGGCTTTCGGTGGCGAGCGGATCGCTGCGGCCCGAGCGCAAGGCAATCAGCGCCGCCTGCGCGGGCGCATCGCGCGGATCGACCTGCAGCACGCGCAGATACAAGGCTTCGGCCGCTTCGTAACGGCCCGCGCGCACGTCTAGCGCCGCGAGCCCAAGCATCGCGTCGCGGTTCGCCGGCTCTTCGCGCAGTCCCTGCTGGTATTCCGCGCGCGCCGCAGCGAGATCCCCCGCGAGATAGGCGGCATACCCGGCCTCGACTTTTGGATGCACCTGGACCGCACTGCGCGCCACGCTCGCGACGGTTTCGCTTCGCGCGGGCGCGGCAGGCGGCGTGAGCCTGGGCTCGGGCGCGCGCAGCGCCGGTCGTGGCGCTTCGCTTTGCGCTTCGGCCACCGGGCGCGACGCCAGGGCTGGCGCCGACGCCGCGCTGCTCGCGGCGGCGCTCTTGGGCGCCGTGGCGGGCAAGCCGGGAATGGCGCTCGGTGCTGCCGCGGTTGGAGCGGCCGTGGCGGCAGGGGTCGCTGCGCCCGAGGCGACCGCGGCAGGCTCGGCCTGGCGTGGCGGACTCAGGTTCACGAGGGCCGGCGCCGGCCGCAGCTGATACCAGAAGTAGCCGGCGGTGCCGAGCGTAAATGCGCCGAGCGCGCCCATCGCGATGTAGAAGGGCATGCGCGGGTTGGGCTCGCGGAACTTTGCTTCGAAGACCTTTTTGGCGCGGACGCGGCTCGCCGTCTGCTCGTCGCTTGGCTCTGCAGCCGCCGGGCGCGGCGGCGCTTTCGGCGCCGCGCGCGGTTCGCTGGGCTCGAGCGCGGGCGCTGGCCGCTGCGGCGCGCTCGGCGGCGAGAGGTCATCGCTCATGATTTCGAGCGGCGTCGAGATGTCCGGCAGCTTGTCGCGCGTCAGCACCGGCCTGCGCTCGGCCTCGGCATCCGCGGCTTCGCCCCCATCGCCGGTATCCGCGCGCGCGCGCCGCTGCGCTTCCTCTTTGGCCTTCTCGGCCTTCTTGAGCGCCTCGAGCAGCAGGCTCATCGAATCGGCCGGCCGCTCGGACCGAGCGGCGGCTCGAGCTTGCTCGGGTTCGGCTTCAGGAAGAAGTCTTCCGTCGGCAGCTGGCCGCGGAAGCTCTGGAAGTCGCCGTCGATGCTCGGGTCCTGGATCACGGTGGCGCGCAGGAAAATGACCAGCTCGGTCTTGCGGCTCAGGTCGCTGCGATTCGACAGCGCCTCGCCGAGGATCGGAATGCTGCGGATGCCGGGAATCCCGGTGTCGGTGTTCTCGACCACGTCCTGCATCAGGCCGGCGAGCACGCCGACCTGCCCGCTTTGCAGGCGCAAGATGGAGTCGAATTCCCGGGTCTCGAAGATCGGGATGTCGTTCTGCGTGGCAAGGCCTTGCAGCACGGGGTTGGGGTCGCGCGCCGAGCCGACCTGCCGGCGGATCGTCGGGCGCACGTTCAGCACGATCGCCTCGGTGGCATTGACCTGCGGCAGCACCGCCATCATGAAGCCTTCGGCGGCGATGTTGGGCGTGGTGTTGAACGAGGGGCTGACGACCGCGGTGCCGCCCCCCGTCACCGCCACGCTGGTGCTCGCCGAAGTCATCGTGAAATAGATGATGTCGCGCGTCACGCGAAGGATCGCGGTCTGGTTGTTCATCACGCTCAGCTTCGGGCTGGACAGCACTCTCACGTCGCCGAACTGCTCGAGCAGCTTGAGGGTGACGTTGAGGTTGCTGCCGACCGAGACGAAGCCGATGAAGAATGGCGATGTGTTGAAGCCCGGGGTGGCCGAGGTCGCCGGGATGATGGGGGGCTGGCTGACCGACACGCCCGACTGGCCCGCCGACCTGAGCCGCTCCCACGTGATGCCGCGCTGATACTCGTTGCGCAACTGCACTTCAGCTACGGTGGCTTCGATCAGCACCTGGCGCTTCGCACCCGCCAGCACCTGGTCGAGGAACTCCTGCACGCGCTCGTGCTGCTTGGCGGTGGCGCGCACATAGAGCACGCCGCTTTCGCGGTTGGCGATGACCGAAGCGGCTTCCTGGTAGGTCGCGCTCGGCGCTGCGATGAGCACCGGCTGCGCGGCACCCGCGCTCGGCGGCTGCGCGCCCGATGCCGCCGGCGCCGCAGGCGCGCTGCCGGGTGCCCCGGGTAGCGGCGTCGGCGCGGCCTGGATCGGCGCGGGAATGATCTTGTCGGTCTCGCGCAGGATTTCCTTCACGTTCTGCACGATCGATTCCCACAGATTGTTCTGCGCGGTGACGTCGATGGTCGAGGTCGCGCCCGTGGCGTTCGGACCGGCGGTGGCGCTCGCCGCGCCGAACTGCGTCGAGGCGGTCGAGGTCATCTTGACGTTGCGCGAGGCGCTCACGTAGTCGATCTTGTAGGCGCGCAGGAACGGCGAATCGCGCATCACGACCAGCGTGTCGCCGTCCATCTCGTAGCGCATGTCGACCTGGCGCATGATGCGGCTGAGCAGCTGCGGCAGCGTCTGGTCGATGGCATTGAGCGTTACGCTGCCGGCGAGGTTGGGATCGATGTCGATCTGCAGCCTTGCGTCGCGCGCCAGCGCGAACAGCAGCTCCTGCGCGCGCACGTTGTTCACCACGACGCTGTAGGTTTCGGGCCGCGCCGTCGCCTTGGGCTTTGGCAGCAGCGGCGTCACCTGCACCGGCGGCGGAATCGGGCCGGACGGGCGTGGCTCCTCTGCGCGGATATGGTTCGGCGCGGGCTTGATCGGAGCCTGGCCGCAGGCGCCGAGCGCGCATGACATGAGAGCGACGGCACCCCAGCTTCCCCAGTTCATTCCCGCGTACTCCCTCCGGGGCGAAGGATAACACGGAGTCGCTCTTAGGAAAGTCGCGTAAGCGCCTGTCGCGCAGGCGTTTTCGGGCTCTTACATTTGCTTGCGGAGCTCGGCGAAGCTGCGCGGCGAAGTGCGAAACGCCTGCTGGTATTTCGGCGGCAGGCGGCGCTCGGCCTCGTGCGCCTGCTGCACGTTGTCGAACGTGCCGTAGATGACGCGCAGGCGGTGACTGCCCGAGCCGCCCATCGGGATGAGGAACACCTCCGCCAACGGCACCATGTCGCGAGCGCGCAGCAGAAAGCGCTCCATGCGCGCGGGCTCGGGATTCTCGGTGACGAAAAGCTCGATGGCATAGCCCTCGTCGGGCGCCTGCTCGAGCAGCTCGCGCGTGGCGGCGAGACGCTCCGAGAGCAACTTGTGGCCGCCGGTGGCATAAGCCTGCAGCCGGCGGCGCTGGTTCTGCGAGAGCAGCGGCTCGCGCGGCTCGGCGGCTTCGGCTTCCACTGCCGCGATCGCCTCGGCCTCCTCCTGCAGCTCGAGCTCGGCCTCGACATCCGCCGGACTGCCCACCGGTGGCGCAGCCGCAGGCTGCACGGGGGCGGCGGCCTGTACCGGGACGAGCCGGGCCTGCGGCGCGGCGCTGAACCACTGGATGCTGATCCCCGCAACGAGGCCCAGAGCGAGCGCCGCGCCGACAAGCGCGGCAGGCTGCCACGCGCGCCGGATCGGCGCCGCGGCGAATTCCGAGTCGGCGACCGCCGCCTTGACGTGGCGCTCCGTCACCGCGTGGCTCGATTCGCTGTACGCGGCGAGCAGGGCTTTGTCCGCGAGGATGTTGATGCGCCGCGTGAGCCCACCCGAGGCGCGCGCCAGCAGCCGCGCGGCGCGCGGCGCGAACACCTCGGGCCCGCGATAGCCCGCCGCGCGCATGCGAAAGGCGAGGTATTTCGCCACTTCCGGCGCGGCGAGCGGGCGCATGCGGAAGCTGTGCGTGATGCGGTCGCGCAGCTGGCGCAGCGACGACTTGGCGAGGGTCGCGTCGAGCTCGGGCTGGCCGAACAGCACGATCTGCAGGAGCTTGTGCCGGCTCGACTCGAGGTTGGAAAGCAGCCGCACCTGCTCGAGCGTGTCTTCCGGCATGACGTGCGCCTCGTCGATCAGGATGACCACGCGCCGCCCCTCGCCATAGAGCTTGATGAGATGCTCCTGCAGCTCGCGCAGCGCCACCGTGCGCCGCTCCGGGAGTTTCAGCTCCAGGTCGTCGGCGATCGCATGCAGGATCTCGTCGCGCGCGAGAGACGGCGTAGCGAGGTAGATGGTGGCCACTTCGCCGGGCAGGCGCTCCATCAGCATGCGGCAGAGCATCGTTTTGCCGCTGCCGACCTCGCCCGAGACCTTGACGATGCCTTCGTCGTGCAGTACGGCGTAGGCGAGCGCTTCGAGCGTCGCGCCGCGCTCGGCGCCCTCGAAGAAAAAATCGGTATGCGGCGTGATGCGAAACGGTGGCTCGTTCAGGCCGAAATGTTCGAGGTACAGGGCCAAGGGCTACTTCTCCTCGCCGGAGTTCATGCGGCTGTAGAGCGTCGTGCGGTTGATGCCGAGGAGCTTCGCCGCCTGGCTGACGTTGCCGCGTGTCAGGCGCAGCGCCGCCTCGATGTAGCCGCGCTCCCAGGCCTTGAGCGTATCGTCGAGGTTGAAGCCGCCGGCGCGCTCGAGCTGGCGCAGGGCCTGCTCGACGATGGCGCTGCCCTCGGCGCCCGGAGCCGGTGTCGCGGCCTCGAGATCGAGCTCGGGCTCGAGCTCGGCAACCGAGAGCCGCTGCCCCGGATACTTGGTCGACAGGCGAATCACGATGTTGCGCAGCTCGCGCACGTTGCCCGGGAAATCGTAGCGTTGCCAGCGCGCCGCGGCCGCGGCGTCGAGCTCGAACGGCTGTGCGCCGGCCTGCATCGCCGTCAGGCCGCGGAAGTGCTCGAGCAGCGCGAGCTTGTCGCCTTCCATGTCGCGCAGCGGCGGCACGCCCAGCGTGAACACCGAGAGGCGATGGTACAGATCCGCGCGGAAGCCGCCGCGCTTCACTTCGCGCCGCAGGTCCCGGTTGGTGGCCGCGATCACCCGGCAGCGCGCGGTGCGGCGCTGCGTCTCGCCGACGCGCTGGTACTCGCCGTTCTCCAGCACGCGCAAGAGCTTCGCCTGCAGCTCGAGCGGCAGCTCGCCGATCTCGTCGAGCAAGAGCGTGCCATCCTCGGCGTCCTCGAAGTAGCCCGACTTGTTGGTGGCGGCGCCGGTGAAGGCGCCCTTCACGTAGCCGAACAGCGTCGGCTCGACCAGCGTCGGCGCGATCGCCGCGCAGTTGAGCGTCAGATAAGGACGGTCCGCGCGCGGCGAGAGCCGGTGCAGGCTGCGCGCCGCCATTTCCTTGCCGCTGCCCGACTCGCCCTCGATCAGCACCGGGTAGGGCGAGGCGGCGAACTGCGCGATCTGGCTCTTCAGCTTGGCGAGCGCCGGACTTTCGCCCACCAGGTCCGCGTCGTCGCCCGCCGGCGCCTCGAGGGCGCGCGCGAGCAGCCGCTTGAGCAGCGCCGGATCGCTCGGCTTCGCGACGAATTCCCAGGCGCCGAGCGCCCGCGCGTGGCGTGCATTGGCGGCGTCGTTCTGCCCCGAGAGCACGAAGATCTTCATGCGCGGCGAGTGCGCGAGCAGGTCGGCGATCAGCTGGAAGCCCTCATCGGGGGCATGCGGCGCCGGCGGCAGCCCCAGATCGACCAGCGCGAGCGGCGGCGGCGCATCGAGCTCGCGCAGGAGCTCAATCGCGCTCGCGCGCGAATCGCAGGCGTGGACCTCGAAGTCGGCGCCTAGGGCGAAGGCGAGCGCGTCGGTGATCAGCGCATCGTCGTCCACCACGAGCAGCGCCGGGCGCCCGCGGGCCTGCGCGTCAGGCGCCGACGGGCTGTTCATCGTCACGGATGCACTTCATGAACGCGCGTTCCAGGCTCGCTTCGGCATAGCGCGCGCACAGCGCCTGCGGCGTGCCGCGGAAGCGCAGCCGCGCGCGTTCGAGCACCGCGATCGAGGAGCAGAGCTCGTCGACATCGGCAAGCACATGCGAAGTGAACAACAGCGTGCGGCCCTCCGCGCTCAGGCGCTGCAGCACCGATTTCACCGCCACCCGCGCGGCGGGGTCAAGGCCGCTCATCGGCTCATCGAGCACATAGAGCTCGCGCTCGAGCGCGAAGCAGGCCGCGAGCCCCAGCTTCTGCGTCATGCCTTTCGACAGGCTGCGCACCGGCCGCGCGAGCGCGTCGTGCTCGAGCTCGAGCTCGGCGGCGAGGCGCGTGGCGCGTGCTTCGTCATAGCCGCCGCCCGCGAGCGCCGCGAGCGTGCGCAGGAACTGCACGCCGGTGAGGTAATGCGGCGGCATGAAGCGCTCGGGCAGGTAGGCGAGCGCGCTGCGCGCGCGCGGCTCGCGCGCCGGCACGCCGAAGATCTCGATCGCGCCCGCATCGCATGCCGTGAGATCGAGCAGGCAGCGGATCAGCGTGGTCTTGCCCGCGCCATTGGCGCCCACCAGCCCGAACGCCTGCGTGCGCGCCACGCTCAAGCTCACGCCGTCGAGCGCGGCCACGCGACCGTAGCGCTTGACGAGTGCGTCGATGCGCACCGCAGGTTCCTCCCCCATGCGGGATAATATTACGCTGCAGTGCAGCCTATCGTTGAAATCCGCAAGCTCGCCTTCGCCTACGATCCGGCGCGCCCGGTGCTGCGCGACATCGACCTCGCGATCGAGCGCGGCTCGGTCGTCGGCATCATGGGGCAGTCGGGCTGCGGCAAGACTACGCTGCTGCGCGTCATCATGGGCGCGCTGCGCCCCACGGCCGGCGAGGCGCGCGTGCTCGGGCACGACACGCGCAAGCTCGACACCGAAGGGCTCTATGCCATGCGCCGCAAGATGGGGATGCTGTTCCAGTTCGGCGCGCTGTTCACCGACATGTCGGTCTACGAGAACGTGGCTTTCCCGCTGCGCGAGCACGTCAAGCCGCCCGACGAGCTGCTGAACGATCTGGTGATGATGAAGCTGCACGCGGTCGGCCTGCGCGGCGCCGCGCACCTCACGCCGACCGAGCTTTCCGGTGGCATGGCGCGCCGCGTCGCGCTCGCGCGCTCGATCGCCCTCGATCCGCAGCTGATCCTGTACGACGAGCCCTTCACCGGCCTCGATCCGATCTCCTTCGGCGTCATCGTGCGGCTCATCAGGAACCTCAACGACTCCCTCGGCGCCACCTCGATCATCGTCACGCACGACGTGCAGGAGGCGCTCGGCGTCGTCGACTATGTGTATTTCATGGCCGCCGGCCGCGTCATCGCGCAGGGCACGCCGGCCGAGATCCGCTCCAGCGCCGAGCCTTTCGTGCGCCAGTTCGTCAACGGCAGCTCCGATGGGCCCGTGCCGTTCCACTATCCGGCGCCGGGCTACGACGCCGATCTCGAGCTGGCGGCAAGCTGAATGCGCGTAGCTGACCTGCGCGCGCGGCTCGAGCGCCTGGGCTCGGGCGTGAGCTCCCACGTCTGGCGCCTGGGCTTCGCCAGCCGCTTTCTCGCCTATCTCGTGGTGCATTCGGGCACCGCGCTCGGGCGCTTTCGCCTCACCATCGCCGAGATCTACTTCGCCGGCGTGCTCTCGCTCATCATCATCCTGGTGTCGGGCCTGTTCGTCGGCATGGTGCTCGCGCTGCAGGGCTACGACACGCTGCAGCGCTTCGGCGCCTCCGAGTCGCTCGGCGTGCTGGTCGCGTTGTCGCTGGTGCGCGAGCTCGGCCCGGTGGTGGCGGGGCTGCTGTTCGCGAGCCGCGCCGGCTCGGCGATCACCGCCGAGATCGGCCTGATGAAGGCGACCGAGCAGCTCTCGGCGATGGAAATGATGGCGGTCGATCCGATCGCGCGCGTCATCGCGCCGCGCTTCTGGGGCGGGGTGATCTCGATGCCGCTGCTCGCGGCGCTGTTCTCGGCGATGGGCATCTTCGGCGGCTATATCGTCGGCGTGCAGCTGATCGGCGTCGACGCGGGCGCGTTCTGGTCGCAGATGCAGGCGGCGGTCGACCTGCGCAACGACATCCTGAACGGCGTGATCAAGAGC
>VBCP01000523.1 GCA_005888925.1 Betaproteobacteria bacterium
AAACGAGGTTTACTTCTTTGTGAGCACCTGAAGCTAATGCTAGTGGCCGTTTCGCGGACGTAAAGCTGTCCGCTTGCGGCGCGCCTTAAGCTCAAGCGCCCACACCTATCGGCTGCGAATTTTTAAAGAGCGTTGGTTGCGGGGAGAGGATTTGAACCTCTGACCTTCGGGTTATGAGCCCGACGAGCTGCCAGACTGCTCCACCCCGCGCCCGGAGAAGACGAAGATTATAGTGGGCGCTGCAACATCGTGTCAATGAAACCCGACGTCTGGACACGACGCAGAGCGTTGGAAGCCGCGCATTTTCGGGGAGTTCCCGACTAGCACGGGGCTAGACTCCAGCGATGCTCGAGTTCGGACGCGCGCTGCAGCGCAAATTTCGGCTCGAAGCGGGGGTTGACTTCATCAACCACGGCTCTTTTGGCGCCGCCCCGATTGAGGTGCTCGACGCCGCCGAGCGCTGGCGCGAGCGGATGGAGGCAAATCCCGACCATTTCCTGCGCGACGTGCTGCCCGATGCGCTGCGCAATGCGGCTGGCGACCTGGCGCGCTTCATTCGCGCCGATGCCTCCGACCTGGTCTTCGTGGAAAACGCGACCGCGGCGATCAATGCCGTGCTGCGTTCTCTCGATTTCAAGGCCGGCGACGAGATCCTGATCAACAGTCAGAGCTACGGCGCGGTGCGCCAGGCCGTGCGTTACGTCTGCGAGCGCAGCGGGGCGAAGGCGGTCGAGCCGCGCCTCGCCGTGCCGGTCGCCGGTCCGGAGCAACTGGTTGAAGCGTTCGCGAACGCGATCAACCACCGGACCCGGCTAGTCATCGTCGACCATGTTTCTTCGCCCACCGGACTTGTCTGGCCAGTCGCGAAGATCGTTGCCTCAGCGCGCCGGCGCGGCATCCTTGTACTGGTCGACGGCGCGCACGCCCCCGGGCAGGTCGAACTCGACGTCCCCGCCGTTGGCGCCGACTGGTACACCGGCAATTGCCACAAGTGGCTTTTTGCGCCCCGCGGCTGCGCGTTCCTGTGGGCGCGCAGCGAGCGGAAATCGCTGATTCATCCGCTCGCGATCTCGCACGACTACGGCCGCGGGTTTACCGCCGAGTTCGACTGGCCGGGAACGCGCGACTTTTCGCCCTGGCTGGCCGTCGGCGCCGGCTTGCGCTTCATGGAGCAGCTCGGCGCCGACGCCGTGCGCGACTATTGCCGCGAGCTCGCCGCCAGCGCGGCGGCAAAGATCGCTCGAGCGTGGGCGCAGCCGATGGCTGGCCCGCCCGCGATGCACGCCGCGATGATGGCCATCCGTCTGCCGGATGCCTTGCAGCAGCCGGGCGCCACGCGCGAGGCCGCTCGGCGGCTGCAATCCGCGCTCATGGACCGGCACCGGATTGCCGTGGCGATCGCCGCGATCGATGGTGCGCTGTGGGCGCGAATATCGGCGCAGGTCTATAACAGCCTGGCGGACTACGACCGGCTCATCGACGCTGGGCGGCGCGCACCGAGCTAATCTGCGGTCGCGCCGCTCGCGCGGATCACGCGCGCCCACTTCCGCGACTCGGCCTTGATCCAGCGCTGGAAGTCGGCAGGGCTGCTGGCGACGACATCGAAGCCCTGCCTGCCTAGCAGTTCGCGCGCGTCCGCGGCGTTCATGCCGCGCACGGTCTCCGCGCTCAGCCGCGCGAGCACCTCTGGCGGCGTGGCGGCCGGCGCGAGCAGCCCGATCCAGGCGAGCGACTCGAGCTGCGGCAAGCCGAGCTCGGCGACGCTCGGCACATCGGGCGCGAGCGAGCTGCGCTTTAGCGCGGTGACCGCTAGCGCTTTCATTTTGCCGGCCTTTACGTGCGGCAGCACGCCGGGAATGATCGCAAACATGGCGTGGATGTTTCCCGCCAGCATGTCGGTCACTGCCGGCGGAAAGCCGCGGTAGGGAATGTGCACCGCAAATATCTTTGCCTCGCTCTTGAGCAATTCCATCGTGAGATGCGAGGCGCTGCCGCTGCCGACGGACGCGTACGAAATTCGGCCCGGATTGGAGCGCGCGTAGTCGACGAACGCGCGGAACGTCTCCAGCTTGAGCTCGGGCACGACGACCAGCATCTGCGGCGCCGAGGCCAGCAGAGAGATGGGCGCGAGGTCCGTTTCCGCGTCGTACGCTGCTTTGGCTACCGCCTCGGTGCCGATGTTGCCGCCGGCGCCGCTGCGGTTTTCCACCACCACCGCCTGGCCCAGAGCATCCTGGAGTTTTGCACCCAGCGTGCGACCGACGATGTCCGGCGTCGAGCCCGGCGGGAAAGGCACGATCAGCTTCACTGGGCGCGAGGGATAGGGCTGGGCCGTAGCGGCGGCGCAAGCGAAGGCGAAGGCGAGCAGCGCCCAGCGCATCAGATCTTCTCCGTTTCGCCGCCGCGCGGCTGCCAAACGAGCAGCCGCCGCTCGGCGAGCGTGACGCCCCAGTCGAGGAGCAGCGCGAATGCCGTAAGCACCAGGATGCCCGCGAATACTGCATTGATGTCGAAGGTGCCTTCGGCCTGCAGGATGAGGTAGCCGACGCCGCGCGAGGAACCGAGGTACTCGCCGACCACCGCGCCGACGAAGGCAAGGCCCACCGAGTTGTGCAGGCTGGCGAAGACCCAGCTCATCGCGCTTGGCACGTAGACATGGCGCAGGAGCTGCCGCTCGCTCGCGCCCAGGATGCGCGCGTTCGCCACGACGGTGAAGCTCACTTCACGCACGCCCTGGTACACGTTGAAGAAGACGATGAAGAAAACCAGCGTCACACCGAGTGCAACCTTGGAAGCGATGTCGAGGCCGAACCACACCGCGAAGATCGGCGCGAGGATCACGCGCGGCATGGAATTCAGCGCCTTGATGTACGGATCGAGGAGCGCCGAAGCCGTCGGCGCAAGCGCGAGCCACAGTCCCATGCCGAGGCCGAGCGCGGTGCCGATGACGAAGGCGAGCAGCGTCTCGAGCAGCGTCACCCAGAGATGCGGATAGATGCTGCCCGAGCTGAACCAGTCCCAGGTGCGCTCGAACACCTTGAGAGGCTCGCCGAAGAAGAACGCGGCCTTGTTCGGATCATCGAAATAAATCGGCGGCAGCAATGTCGGGCTGGTTGCGGCGTGCCAGAAAAGCAGGAACCCCGCGAAAATGGCGGCCTGCCAGAGCCGCAGCGCCTTATTGGAGCTGCTGCTGGGCATAGCTCTTGAGCACCTCGTGCTTCATCGCCTGCCAGATCAGGGAATGCAGCTCGATGAAGCGCGGCGTCATGCGGATCTCGGCGACGTCGCGCGGCCGCGGCAGGTCGATCGCGAATTCGCCGATCGGGTGGGACTCCGGGCCGGCCGAGAGCACCACCACGCGATCGGAAAGCGAGATTGCCTCCTCCAGGTCGTGGGTGATGAACAGCACCGACTTGCGGTTGGACGACCATAGCTCGAGCAGCTGGTTCTCCATCAACTGACGGGTCTGGATGTCGAGCGCGGAGAACGGCTCGTCCATCAGGATGAGCTGCGGATCGAGGATCAGCGTCTGGACGAGCGCCACGCGCTTTCGCATGCCGCCGGAAAGCTGGTGCGGATAGCGATCGCCGAAGCCGCGCAGCCCGACTCTTTGCAGCCATTCATCCGCGCGTGCGTTCGCCTCAAGCGCCGCCACGCCACGGAATTCGAGACCGGCGGCGACGTTGGCGCGTGCGGTGCGCCACGGCATGAGGGCTTCCGTCTGGAAGAGGTAGCCGGCCTGAGCAGAGTCGATTTGCCGCAGCCGGTCGGGCCGACCACCGACACGAACTCGCCCGGCTGCACGCGCAGCGTGGTATCGCGCACGGCCGTGTAGCGGCCGCCGTCTGGCGACACGAACGTCACCGTCACCTGCTCGAGCGCGAGCGCCGGGACCGCGGCGGTCATCAGGCCCTACTTCTTCTTGTCGAGCTTGGCGTGCGCCTTCTTCACGAACTCGTTCGTATAGGTCTGGGCGAGGTTGATCGACTCGGGCTTGACCGCCGGGTTGAACGAAGCAAGCGCCTTGAGCGTGGTCTTCGCACCGGCCTCGCTGAAGTAGCCGTCCTTCGAATACGCCGGACGCACGTTGTTGTAGGCGAAGAGATACAGCGCCTTGTCGCCCAGCAGGTATTCCTCGGGAACGGTGGCGAGGATCTGCTGCGGCGTCGCCTCCTGCATCCATCTCAGCGTGCGCACG
Organism: Betaproteobacteria bacterium; assembly: GCA_005888925.1. Classification (GTDB taxonomy): domain Bacteria; phylum Pseudomonadota; class Gammaproteobacteria; order Burkholderiales; family SG8-39; genus SCGC-AG-212-J23. The sequence continues at coordinate 4,199 of VBCP01000523.1, forward strand.
GTGGCGTTGGTGAGCGCCTGGACGGTATTCGGGTTCTTGCGCACGAATTCGATCGGCGCGTAGAAGCTCGCCGCCGGCATCGGGCCGCCGAAGAGCTTGGCGGTGCCTTCGGGCGTGCGCGTCTCGGCGATGACCTTCACTTTGCCGCTCTTCTCGAGCATGGTGACCGCCGGGTCGGTCTGCGAGATGACGTCCACCCTGCCCTGGTCCACCGCCGCCACGACCGTCGCGCCCGCGCCGATGCCGATGACCGCAACGTCGCTCGGCTTGAGGCCGCCCTGCGCGAGCAGGTAGTTGATGACCATGTTGGTGCTCGAGCCGGGCGCGCTGATCCCGACCTTGAGGCCTTTAAGGTCCTTCGGCGACTTGTATTTGTCCGCGAGCTTGCTCACGATGGCCACGGTGATCTGCGGCGCGGCGCCGGTCAGCACGAACGCCTGGAAGCTCTGCTTGCGCGCCTGCATGTTGATCGTGTGCTCGTAGGCACCCGCCACGACGTCGGCACTGCCGCCGACGACCGCCTCGAGCGAGCGCGTGCCGCCGGGGAAGTCGCTGATGCGCACGTTGAGTCCCTCGTCCTTGAAATAGCCGAGGCGCTCGGTGAGCGTGAGCGGCAGATAGTAAAGGGCGGTCTTGCCGCCGACCGCGATGTGAACATCCGGCTTCTCGATCTGCGCCTGGGCGATCGGCGCAAGTGCGAGCACGATGGTAAAGAGCAGCGTCCTCATGAATCCTCCTATAGTTCGCGCCGCTCGAGCAGCGCCTGAGAGATGGTGCCGGCGTCGACGTATTCGAGCTCGCCGCCCAGCGGCACGCCGCGCGCGATGCGGCTCACCTTGATGCCGCGCGCGCGCAGCATTTCGGCGATGTAGTGCGCGGTGGCTTCGCCCTCGTTGGTGAAATTCGTGGCGAGGATCACTTCGCTCACCACGCCGTCGCCGACGCGCGCCTGCAGCCGGTCGAGGCCGATGTCGCGCGGCCCGACGCCGTCGAGCGGTGAAAGGCGCCCCATCAGCACGAAGTACATGCCGGAGTACGACAGCGTCTGCTCGACCATGGCGAGATCGCCCGGTGTCTCCACGACACAGAGCAGTGCCGCATCGCGCCGCGGCGAGCGGCACAGCGCGCAGATCTCGTCCTCCGTGAAGTTGTTGCATTGCGCGCAGCGGCGCACCGTGGCCAAGGCCTCGCTCAGCGACTGCGCCAGCTGGTCGGCGCCGGCGCGGTCGTGCTGCAGCAGGTGGTAGGCCATGCGCTGCGCCGAGCGCGGGCCGACGCCGGGCAGCGCACGCAGGGCTTCGATCAGGCGCTCCAGCCCCTTCGCCGAAGGAACCGCGTTCCTGTTCAAAACGGCAGCTTGAACCCGGCTGGCAGCCCGAGCCCCGC
>VBCP01000524.1 GCA_005888925.1 Betaproteobacteria bacterium
CAACGTCACCGACGTGATCTACACGCCGATCAAGTCTGACGCCACGCGCGTTTCCGCGCTGCTGTCGGGCGAAGTGGACCTGGTGACCGACCTGCCCACCCAGGACGTCGAACGCCTGCGCAAGGAACCCAACCTCAAGGTCCTCGACGGCCACGAGGTGCGCACCATCTTCATCGGCCTCGACCAGCACAACGACGAGCTGAAGTACGCGAGCGTGAAGGGCAAGAATCCGTTCAAGGATGTGCGCGTGCGCCGCGCGCTCAACATGGCGGTCGACCGCGAGGCGATCCGCAAGGTCACGATGCGCGGGCTCTCGATTCCTGCGGGGATCATGATCGCGCCGGGGGTGCACGGCTATTCGACGCAGATCGACATCGTGCAGAAGTACGATCCGGCGGGGGCCAAGAAGCTCCTGGCCGAAGCGGGCTACCCCCAGGGTTTCGAATTCACGCTCGACTGCCCGAACAACCGCTATGTCAACGACGAGAAGATCTGCCAGTCGCTCGTCTCGATGTGGGCGCGCGCCGGCTTTCGCGTGAAGCTCAACTCGATGCAGTTCGCCAACTACATCCCGAAGCTGCTCGCGCTCGACACGAGCGCCTAGATGCTGGGCTGGGGCGTGGCGACCTTCGACGGGCTCTACACCCTGCAGTCGCTGGTGCGCACCAAGACCTCCGGCGCCGACGGCAGCTTCAACCAGGGGCGCATCAGCGACAGGAAGCTCGACGAGATGATCGACGCGCTCAAGGTGACCACCGATACGAAGAAGCGCGACGCCATCCTCAAGGAGGCGCTGGAAATCACCCGCGACCAGGCCTACTACGTGCCGCTGCACCACCAGATGCGGCCGTGGGCGATGAAGAAGGGCGTGAGCATCACCTATAGCCTGGACGACCGGCCACAGGCACGCTTTGCCACGGTGAAGTGATCTTCCGCAGCATCTGGGAGCACGACCTGGCGTGGAGTTTTCGCCGGTCGCCGGTGACGATCGTCGCCGCAGCGCTCACCGTCGTTTGCGTCGGCGCCGCGCTGCTCGCGCCCTGGGTCTCGCCGCAGGATCCCTTCAACATGGCGGGGCTCAACCTGAACGAGGCCTTCACGCCGCCCGCCTGGGACGAGAAGGGCCTCGGTCAATATCCGCTGGGCACCGACAACCAGGGCCGCGACATCCTGTCGACCATCATGCACGGCGCGCGCATCTCGCTCGGCGTCGGCCTCGCAGCGGTGGTGTTCTCGCTGGTGCTCGGCGTGTCGCTCGGCCTGATTGCGGGCTATGTCGGCGGCCGCTTCGACGCCCTGATCATGCGCATCGCCGACGTGCAGCTCTCGTTCCCGGCGATCCTCATCGCGCTCTTGATCGACGGCGTGGCGCGCGTCGCGCTGCCGGGTGACCGGCACGACGAGCTCGCGATACCCGTGCTGGTGCTCGCCATCGGCTTCGCCGGCTGGGTGCAGTACGCGCGCACCGTGCGCGGCTCGACCATGGTGGAGAAGGAAAAGGAGTACGTGCAGGCGGCGCGCGTCGTCGGCCGCAGCCCGCTCGCCATCATGCTCGCCCACGTGCTGCCCAATGTGATGGGGCCGGTGCTGGTGATCGCCACCATCCACATCGCCACGGCGATCATCACCGAGGCGACGCTCTCCTTCCTCGGCGTCGGCGTGCCGGCGACGCGCCCCTCGCTCGGCACGCTGATCCGCATCGGCAACGAGTTCCTCTACTCGGGCGAATGGTGGATCACCGTCTTCCCCGGCCTCGCGCTCGTCGTGCTCGTCCTCTCGGTCAACCTGCTCGGCGACTGGCTGCGCGACGCCCTGAATCCCAAGCTGCGATGATTCTGGAGGTCGAGGGTCTCAAGGTCGAATTCCCGACGCGGCGCGGCACGCTCACGGCGCTGGATGACATCTCGTTTTCCATTGCGCCAGGCGAAATCCTGGGGGTCGTCGGCGAGTCCGGCGCCGGCAAATCCATCACCGGGCTCGCGGTCATCGGCCTGCTCGAGCCGCCCGGGCGCATCGCCGCGGGCGAGGTGCGCCTCGAGGGGCGGCGCATCGACAACCTGCCGCACGAGGAGCT
>VBCP01000094.1 GCA_005888925.1 Betaproteobacteria bacterium
CGCTTCGCCTCCGCGACATACTTGTTCCCCGGCCCGACGATGATGTCCGCCGGCTTTCCCGTAAACAGGCCGTAGGCCAGCGCGGCAATCGCCTGCACCCCGCCGAGCGTCAGCACCACGTCCGCGCCCGCGACCTGCATCGCGTAGAGCACCTGCGGATGAATCCCCTCGCCCTTGTAAGGCGTCGATGCCGCCACCACCGTCGGCACCCCCGCCGCCTTCGCCGTCGCGATGCTCATATACGCCGACGCGATGTGCGCATAGCGCCCGGTGGGCACATAGCACCCGGCGACATTGATCGGCACGAGGCGCTGCCCCGCTCTAAGGCCCGGCGCCACCTCGGTCTCGAACTCGCGCAGCGACGCCTTCTGCGCCAGCGCGAAGCGCCTCACGCGCTCGGTGGCGAATTCGATATCGCGCTTGATGCCTACCGGGATGTCGCGCGTGCGTCGCTCCATCTCTTCGCGGTGGACCACGATCTCGCCGGTCCAGCGATCCAGCTTGTGCGCGTACTCCTTCACTGCCGCCTCGCCGCGCTTCTCGATATTGACGAGCATCTGATCGACGACCTGGCGCGCGTTGCCGCTCTCGGTGTCCGGCGTGTTGCCGGCCTTCTTCAGGTGCAAGGGCATCGTGCACGCGAGCCTATCATTTATCATGAAGCGCACTCGCCTTACCATCCACCACACCAGATGAGAGAGCTGAGAGCCGAAGCGCTCGTCATAGGCGGCGGCGCCGCCGGAACCTACGCGGCGCTCTGCCTGCACCGCCAGGGCGTGGCGCCGCTGGTGATCTCCAAGGGTCTCGTCGGCAAGAGCGGGGCTTCGATCTTTGCCGGCAACCTCGTCATCTCCGGTCGCGTCCTCGGCAACACGGAAGAAAACGCGCGCGACACCGCCGAGTTCCTGATCAAGTACCACAACCAGTTCCTCATCGATCAGGAGTACGCGAAGCGCTGCGGGCAATGGATTGCCGAGGTGTACTACCCCGAGCTCGAGGAAGCGGGCCTGTACCTGCGCCGCGACGACGCGGGCAACGTCGTGACCAGCCCCGGGCGCCTGCGCAGCGTCGCAGCCAACGTCCAGGGAAACTCGGGCGTTCCTTTCATGGACCTGCGGCGCAAGCAGCTCATCCGCGCCGGCATCCCGATGCTCGAGGAGGTGGTGGTCACCGCGCTGCTGCAGGCCGAGTCGGGCGAAGTGTGCGGCGTGCTGGCGCTCGACATCGCCTCGGGCGAGATCTTCTGCGTGCGCGCCAAGGCCGTAGTGCTCGCGACCGGCTACGCCGACCGGCTGCACCGACGCTCCACCGGAACGCGCGAGATGTCGGCGGACGGCATCGCGCTCGGCTGGCGCGCGGGCGCCGAGCTCGTGAATCTCGAGATGCAGTGGTGGCACACCAACGACGTGCGCTACCCGGCCAACTGGCAGCGCATGCAGGTCTACCCGAACCCGATGCTCGGGTCGTGGAAATCGGCGCGCAACGTGAACGCGAAGGGCGAGGTGTTTTTCGACCAGCAGGAAGACGACCCTCTCGCCTTCGGCCCCTACACGGTGCAGCTGAAGCGCCTGGTGAAGCAGGTGCGCGAGGGCAAGGCGCGCTACGACGGTGACTATTACTCGGGCTTTGATCATGTCGATCCGGCGGAGGTGGACGCGTACACCACGTACGCGAAACTCTTCAAGCAGCTCGGTCTCGACGTCGGGCGCGACCTCGTGGAGACGGCGGTGTCGGCGCATTACCGGCAAGGCGGACTGCTCGTCGATCCGGCGACCATGGCGTCCACGGTGCCCGGCCTGTTCGTCGCGGGCGGCGTCGGCGGCCACAGCAACGGGCTGATCGCGCTCGTCACCTACGACGGCAAGGTGGCCGCCGACTCCGTGGCGCAGCATGTGCGCGATCGTCCCTACGCCTCGCTGCCGCCGCACAAGGCGGAGGAGGAGGCGAAGCGCCTGCAGGGGTTGCTCAAGCCGGGCGCCACGCCACCGGTGCGGGTGAAGAAGATGATTCGCGAGCTCATGTGGAACGACATGGGCGTGGAGAAGAACGAGGCCGGCATGCGCCGCGCGCTGGAAGGGCTGCAGGAAATCCGTGCCGCGGTGTTGCCGGCGATGGGCGTCACGAACCTGACCAAAATCATGAACCATGGCTGGCTTGACGCGATCGACGCGGTGAACATGGTCGAGGCATGCGAGCTGATGGTGCATTCCGCGCTCAACCGCACCGAGAGCCGCGGGCCGTTCATCCGCACCGACTATCCGGAGATGGACAACGAGAGCTGGCTGGCGCAGAACATCCTGGTCCCCACCGCTGACGGAGGCTTCCGCTTCGAGAAGCGTCCGTACGCCACGCCGTACTTCCAGCCGGAGTTCGTGCGCAAGGACAACCTGGCGGTGCAATGGTGAGCCTCGACGCGCGGCGCATCGGGCAGCTCGAGAACCGCGACACGCTCGAAGCGAAGCTGGGCGCCCTCCGCGAGGGCGACATGATCAAGGCGCAGGTGCGCCGCTTTTCCCCGGGGGAACAACCGTATTACGAGACCTTCGAGGTGCCCTACCAGAAATGGATGCGGGTGCTCGATGTGCTCATCTACATCTCGGAAGAGCTCGATTCGGATCTCAGCTATCGCTGGTACTGCGGCTCCAAGATGTGCGGCACCTGCGCGCTGCGCGTGAACGGCCGCGAAATCCTCGCCTGCTGGGCTGCGGCCGAGCCCGAGATGACCATCGAGCCGTTGCGCAATCTGCCGGTGATCCGCGACCTCACCGTCGATCGCCGGCCCTACGAGAAGCGCTTCCTCGAGCTCGAGCCGTGGATTCACCGCGACGAGCCTTATCCGGGCTTCCCTGAGCCGCTGACGCACCGCGAGATGCGCTTCACCTCCAAGGCGCTCGACTGCATAAGCTGCGCCGCCTGCTACTCGGCCTGCCCGGTCGTCGGCCTCGGCGACCTCACGCGCTTCTGCGGTCCGGCGCCGCTGGTGCAGCTCGGCCAGGCGGCGCTCGACCCGCGCGACTCGCGCGAACGCTCGCAAGAGCTGATCGAGCAGGCGTCGATCTTCAGCTGCGTGTCGTGCTATCGCTGCGAGGAAGTCTGCCCCGCCAGCATCCCGATCGTGTCGAAGGTGATCGAGCCGCTGAAGGCGCTCGCCTACCGCACGGCGCGCAAGAAGCCGCGGCATCCGCAAACGTTCCTCGGCATCATCCGCCGCCGCGGGCGTATCGATCCGTCCGAGCTCGTGCTGCGCGTCCAAGGATTGCGCGCCCTGGCCCGCTTGCGCTGGGCAGTTTCGTTATTGATAAGGAGGAAGGTGAATCCGTGGGCCACCGTCTTCGGCCGGCCGATTCCCGGCATCGCCTCCGTGCGGCGCCTCTTCCGCACCTTCCTGAGGACCTCGTGAAGCTCGCCTACTATCCCGGCTGTTCGGCGCAGAGCACCTGCAAAGAATTGAACGTAAGCACGCAGCTCGTCGCCAGCAAGCTCGGCCTCGAGCTGCACGAGTACCGCTCGGCCACCTGCACCGGGAGCCGCGAGATCCGCGCCGTCCAGCCGGAGCTCTTCCTCGCGCTCAACACGCGCATCCTCGCCATGGCCGAGCGCGACGGCCTGCCGCTGATGACGATCTGCAATACCTGCACGCTCAACTTCCTCGACGTGATCCAGATGCTCGCCGAGGACAAGGAGGCGCTCGCCCGCGTAAACGCCAGCCTCGCCGAAGAAGGCCTGCGCTACGAAGGACGCGCGGTGGTCAAGCACTTCCTCTGGGTGCTGCTCGAGGACATCGGAGAGGAAAGACTGCGCGGCATGGTGAAGCGGCCGCTCGCCGGCCTGGATGTGGGCGCCTTCTACGGCTGCCATATCACCCGTCCGCCCGGCCATTACGGCTTCTTCGACTCGCGCAACAACCAGGCGCTGGAGAAGCTGAACGCGATCCTCGGCGCGCGATCGATCGACTATTCTGGCCGCACCGAATGCTGCGGCTTCCATACCGCCGCTCACGAAGAGGCCGTGGCGATCAAGCTGGTCGGCAAGCACCTGAAGAACGCCAGGGACAATGGCGTCGCCGCCATCGTCACTCCCTGCCCGCTCTGTCATACGGTGCTCGACGCCTACCAGCCCGACATGGAACGGGACACGCAGACGCGTCTCGGACTGCCGATCATCCACCTGCCGCAGCTCGTCGGGCTGGCACTCGGGCTGACACCCGAGGAGCTGCAGATGGACAAGCATGTCGTGCCGCTCGACCTCGCGACCCGGCGAAAAGTCATTCCTATCGCGGCGGCTTGAGTCCATGGAAATACTGCTGCTGCTCGCGATGAACGGCCTGGTCTGGGGATTGATCATCGCCCTGATCGCGCTCGGTCTCTCGATCATCTTCGGCCTGCTCGACATCATCAACATCGCGCACGGCGACTTCTTCATGGTCGGCACCATGGTCGCCTGGGCGACGGTGCAGATGACCGGCAACTTCTGGCTCGCCTTCCTCGCCGCGCCGCTGATCGGCCTCGTGCTCGGCGCGATCATCCAGCGCGTCGTCATCCAGCCGATCCGCAACGCCGCGGCGCTCTCCATCGTCGCCACCTTCGGCCTTTCAATGATCCTGCAGGAGACCGCGCGCCTCACCTTCGGCGCGGTGCCCAAGCGCCTGCTGCCGCCGATCGAGCAGACGATCCGCCTGTTCGGCATCGACTATGAGGTGTATCGGCTGTTCGCGGCGGCTCTCGCGATCGCCGCGCTCGCCGGCTTCTTCCTCTATCTCCACCACACGAAGACCGGCACGTGGATGCGGGCGGTGCGGCACGACCCCGACACCGCTATCGCCATGGGCATCCCCGCGGAGCGGGTTTACGTCCTCACCTTCGCCATCGGCTTCGCGCTGGCCGCCTTCGGCGGCGCGGTCGCCGCGCCGATCACCACGGTGGACTTCCGCGGCGGCGTCGACATCCTGCCGGTGTGCTTCATGGCGGTGATCATCGGCGGCCTCGGCAACCTGCCCGGCACGGCGGCCGCGGCGGTGCTGCTCGCCTTCATGGAAGGCATCATCCAGAGCTTCGCCGACCCGACAGTGGCGCGCATCGCTTCGCTGGTGCTGATGAGTGCGGTGCTGCTCGTGCGGCCGCAGGGCCTCTTCAAGGGATTCGCCCGGTGAGCCGGCGCGCGCTCGAGCGCGCCATCCTCGTCGCCTTCGGCGTGGCGATGGTCGCGGTCCCGTGGCTGGTGCCGGCGCTGCTCGGCTCCTTCTGGGTGAGCGTCATCGCCGAGATCCTGATCTGGTCGCTGCTCGCGGCGAGCGTGAATCTGCTCTTCGGCTACGTCGGCCTGCTGTCCTTCGGCCAGGCGCTCTACTTCGGCTTCGGCATGTACGGCGTCGGCATCGGCATTGCGCACCTGGGCCTGTCGTTCTGGCCCGCTTTCGGCCTCGGCATCGTGGCGTCGGTGGCGATGGCGCTGGTGGCCGGCATCTTCGCGGTGCGCCTGACGTGGCACTACTTCGCCATCATCACTGTGGTGTTCTCGCTGATCTTCTATTTCCTGTTCCTGACCATCAAGCCGGTGACCGGCGGCGATGACGGCATCAACTTCACGCTGCCGCCGACGTTCCGCTTCGGCCAGACCGAGATCGGCCTCGCCGACAGCACGTTCCAGTATTTTTTCATCCTGTTCTGCGTCGCCGCCTGCTTCTGGCTGATGCACCGCGTGATCCAGAGCCCGCTCGGCAAGGCGCTGATGGCGATCCGCGACAACGACGTGCGCGCCTCGCTTATCGGGCTGAACATCTACCGCCTGCGCCTCGTGGCGTTCGTCATGGCCGGCTTCCTTGCCGGCGTGTCGGGCGCGCTGTTCGCCTTCTTCGGCCGCTATTCCTCCGCCTCGTACATGTTCTACCACGTGTCCGGCGAGGCGGTGGTCTGGGCGATCGTCGGCGGCACGGGCACGCTCTTCGGTCCGCTCGTCGGCACCGGCATCTTCATCCTGGTGCGCGAGGTCGTGTCGACGCAGTGGCAGCACCACCTGCTGATCGTCGGCGTGATCGCGATCCTGATCGTGATCTTCGCGCCGAAGGGATTCGTCGGCCTCTGGCGCGGGCTCATGAACCGCGTTACCTCGTGAGCGAGCCGATCCTGCGCACCGAGCGGCTGACCAAGCGCTTCGGCGGCCTGGTCGCGGTCGACGGCGTCGATCTCGCCTTCGAGCCCGGCCGGGTGCACGCCATCATCGGCCCCAACGGCGCCGGCAAGACTACATTCTTCAACATCATCTCGGGCATGCTGCCGGCCGATTCGGGCCGCGTATTCTTCGCCGGGCGCGACATCACCGCACTCAAGCCGCACGAGATCAGCCGCTGCGGCATCAAGCGCACCATGCAGATCAAGAGCGTGTTTCCCAACCTCAGCGTCGCCGACAACCTGTGGATCACGGCAAAGGCCGGCGACGGCTTCCTGCATCCCTTCCGGGCCGCCTCGCGCTTCGCGGAGGTCGCCGCCAAGGTCGACGCGACGCTCGAGCAGATCGGGCTCGCTGCGGTGCGCGAGCAGACCGCCGGCACGCTTTCCTACGGCGACATGGCGCTCCTCGAGATCGCGATGGCGCTCGTATCCTCGCCGAAGCTCTTGCTGCTCGATGAGCCGATCTGCGGCATGAGCCCGGCGGAGACCGAGCGCACCGTGGCGAAGATCCGCGAGCTTGCGCGGCAGGTGGAGATCGTGATCATCGAGCACAACATGGAGGTGGTGTTCGGCCGGGCCGACGACATCACCGTCATGGCGCAGGGTGCGGTGCTCGCGCGCGGCACGCCGCGCGAGATCGGCGCCGACGAGCGCGTGCGCGAGGCCTACCTCGGCCGGCCGGAAGACGACGATGCTTAAGCTTTCCGGTGTGAACGTGCATTACGGCAAGCTGCACATCCTGCGCGGCGTGTCGCTCGAGGTGGGCTCGGGGGAGTCGGTGGCGCTCCTTGGCCGCAACGGCGTCGGCAAGACCACCACGCTGCGCGCGATCATGGGGCTCGCGCGGCGCAGCGCCGGAAGCGTCGAGTTCAACGGTGTCGACCTCGCGCGCGTCAAGCCCTACGAAGTCCCGCGCCTGGGCATCGGCTACGTGCCGCAG
>VBCP01000525.1 GCA_005888925.1 Betaproteobacteria bacterium
CGAGCGCCTCGGCGATGCCGCCGTGGAACTCGGCCACCAGGCGCACGATGTAGAGGCCGAGGCCGAGATGCGGCTCGGTGCCGTTGTTCGACCGGCGCACCGAGACCATCGATTCGAACAGCTTGCCCGTCATCGCTTCCGGCAGGCGCGGACCATGGTTGCTCACGGTGAGCGTCGCCTCGCCGGCGCGCGATTCGAGGCGCACGCGGATCGGCTCCTCGCCGGTGGAAAAATCGGCGGCGTTGGCGACCAGCTTGTCGAGCATCTGCGCGTAGAGGTCGGGCGCGCCGCGCAGCCACACTGGGCGCTCCGGCATTTCCACTTCGAATTTCTTCGCCGGATACGCATACGTGCAGCCGCGAACCACTTCGCGTGCATCGAAGCGCTCGCGCTCTTCCTTGCGCACGAGCTGCTCGAGGCGCGTCGCCTCGCTCATGCGCGTGAGGAGGGTGTCGAGGCGCCGCAGGCCTTCGTTGGCGCGCGCGAGGTAGACGCCCGCCTCCTCGGGGCGCGCGAGCTTCAGGTTCTCGAGCGAGGAGCGCACCACGGCGATCGGCGTGCGCAGCTCGTGCGACAGGCGCCCGGCCATGTTCTCGAGGTACGCGTTGTACTGCGCGAGGCGCTCGAGCACGGTGGAGAAGCTGCGCGAGAGGTCGCCGATCTCGTCGCCGGCGGCGGAGCCGTGGATCAGCTTCCTGACGCGGCCCTGCGAGTCGATCGCCGCGTCGGCCTCGTCGCGCAGGCGCGAGAGGCGCGTCGACAGGCGCGAGGCGAAGGCCAGAAGCGTGACCGCGCCGGCGAGGAAGGCGACCAGCGTCACCGCGACCACCTGCTCCATCGCGCGGTTGTAGGCCGAGCGCGGCGCATTGGTAGTCTCTTCCGCCACCACCGCCGCGACCACCTCGTCGCCCGCCCAGACGGGATGGGAAGCCGAAAGGATCACCGCGCGCGAATCGCTCGATTGCCGCCAGCGCCGCGTCGGCACGCCGGCGAGCGCGCTCGCCGCGACCGGACCGTTGGCGATCTCCTCCTCGGGCAGCGAGTCGTCGAAATCCTCGGTCGGGCGCTCGAGCACCAGCGAGGCGATCGGGCGCACGAGGCGCGTCGGCCAATCCGCTGGTGGTGCATATCCCCCTTTTTTGAGATCGCCGACGAGCGCGAGCAGGCGCTGGTGCTGGTCGACGATCCAGATGCGCGAGTCGGCGCGCGACAGGCTCTTCAGGATCAGCTCCATCTCGCCGGAGGCGGGCTGGCCGGCGCGCAGCTCGAGGAGCTGCGGCCGGTCGTGCAGCGCCGTGGCGATGGCGCGCGCGGTGGCGAGGAGCGCCTGCTCCTGCCCGTCGCGCAGCAGCGCCTCCATCTGCTTCACGTGCACGTAGCCGACGAGCGGGATCACCGCCAGCACGAGCGCGACCAGCACCAGCTTGGCGCGCAGCGTCAGGCGCATGCGAGCTTCAGGCGTTCCAGCGGTAGCCGAGGCCGTACACCGCGTCGATGGCGGCGAAGGCTGCGTCCACGGTCTGGAATTTCCGGCGGATGCGCTTCACGTGCGAGGTGATGGTGGCGTCGTCGACCACGATGTGCGCGTCGCGCATCAGCTGCTCACGATCTTTCACGTGCCCCGGGAAGCGCGCGAGCGAATGCACCAGCCAGAACTCGGTGAGCGTGAGATCGACCGCGGCATCGCGCCAGCTGGCCTGGAAGCGCTTCATGTCGAGCCTGAGCGGTCCGCGCTCGAGCGTCTCCTCGGAGGCCGGCGGCTCGCGCAGCAGATCCGCGCGGCGGAAGAGCGCGCTGATGCGCGCGAGGAGCTGCGGCAGGCTCGCGTCCTTGGTGAGGTAGTCGTCGGCGCCCATGCGCAGCCCCGACACCATGTCGAAGTCGCTGTCGCGCGCCGTGAGGAAGATGATCGGCACCGCCGCCGACATGGCGCGCAGCTCGCGGCACAGCGTGAAGCCGCCGTCGGGCTCCTCGCCCAGGCCGATGTCGAGCAGCGCGAGATCGGGCAGCTTGGTGCGAAAGCCGTCGGCAGCCGATTTGCGATCGGCGTACGCGCTCACCTGGTAGCCGTGCTTCTTCAGCATGTCGGCGTAGTTCGCGCGGATCGCCGCGTCGTCCTCGACGATGGCTACGGTGCGGGCCATGGCGGCCAATATACCGGAGGCAAATCGAGGCGCGGCGCGCTGCCCGCGGTTTGCCACTATTGATCGGCGCTTCGTCAGCGCTCGGTCGCGGCGCCGTCGCAATCGGCTGGTGCAATGGGCTCCATCGAAAGGGAGATGAAAATGGAGCAGCCAAGACTCAACGTTACGACGCGGCAAGTGCTGAGTGACCTCGCCTTCACCGCGGTTGCGGCGCTCGCCACCGGCGCAACAGTGGGCGGAATCGCCTTCGTCGTGGTGCGATTGTTCGCCTGACCGGCGCTGCGGGCTGGTGGCTGGGGCCTTGCCTGGTCCTCCCCACCTCGACGCGGGGTGCGCTCCAAACGTGCCCCGGTCCCCAGCCCCTAGCCCCCAGCGCCGGAATCAGCGATCTCGCTGCACGGGGCTGCGCTTGAGGAGCGCGCAGGCATCGGCGATGCCGGCCTGGCAGGCCTTGACGAAATGCTCGCGCACGGCGAGGTCGCGGCGGCCGGTTTCGAGAAGCAGCACGCCGTAGTTGTTGTGCGCGGGGCCGCTGCGCGGATTGATCGCCAGCGCCCGCTCGTAGCTCTGGGCGGCCTCCTTCCTGCGTCCGAGCTCGCGCTGCACCGCGCCGGTGTTGATCCAGGCCTCGTCGTTCTGCGGCTCGAGCGCCAGAGCCTGCTCGCAGTCGGCGAGCGCGTCCGCGTAGCGCCCGAGGCTCGCCTTCGCGACGCAGCGCAGGTGCAGCGCCGAGGCATAGCGCGCGTCGAGCGCGAGTGCGCGGTCGAAATCCGCGACCGCCTCGGGCAGCCGCCGCGTGCGCAGCGCGAGCGTGCCGTGCGCGAGCCAGGCGTCGGGCGAACGCGGATTGATCTCGAGCGCGCGCGCGAAGTCGGCGTCCGCGGCGTCGTAGCGCGCGAGGTCGAGCTGGCTCATGCCGCGGCTCACGTAGGCGCGCTCCGCGTAGGGCGCGCGCGGATCGGTGTCCTTGCGCACCGCGTCGTCCCAGAGCGTGAGCGCGTTCGCGAAGGTCCCGATCCTTTCGTGCGCGACGCCGGCGAGCGCGAGGCACAGCGCGCCGAGCAGCGCGGCGCGCCAGCGCGGCGCGAGCGGCGCGGCGAGCGCCGGCAGGATCGCCGGCAGACCGCTCATCCAGAGATAGCTGCGGTAGAGCACGAACGGCTCCTGCACGCGCGCGCTCGCCATCTCGGTGAGCGCGAGCAGCCACGGAAAGGCGAGGCCGAATCCGGCGAGGCCGAGGCGCCCGCGCTGAAGGAGCAGCCAGCCGGCGGCGAGCCCGTACGCGAGCCAGGCGACGAAGCCGGCGGTGTGCGGCCAGCCGACGAGCCGCGACGGAAACACCGTGCGCAGGTCGACCGACATCCATCCCGGCCACGGCACGATCCAGGTGGCGAGATAGCGCAAGAAAAGATTCGCCTGGTTCTCGATGCTCAGCGGATAGGCAGCCGCGGGGTCGCTGCCCAGGCGCGCGAGGATGTCGGCGGCGAAGGGCTCGTACGCGGTGCCGATGACCGCGCGGCGCTGCACGATCGCGATCGCGCCGATGGCGCCGAGCGCGCCGAGCCACCAGAGGCTGCGCAGCAGCATTTCGCGCGACACGCCGCGTACCAGCAGCGCGAGCGCCACGGCAACGGCGGGCAGCATGACCGCGTGCTCTTTCGACCACAGTGCCAGCACATAGGCCGCCGCCGCCCCGGCATACCATGGGACCGAACGGCGGCCCTCGCGGCGCAGCAGGCCCTCGAGCAGGCACCACAGCGCGGCGAGCGAGAACAGCGTCGCGAGCAGGGTCGAGCGCTGCATGAGATAGGCGACGCCGTACACCGCCACCGGATGGACCGCGAACCACAGGGCGCCGAAGAAGGCGAGGCCGCTCGAGCGGGCGTCCGCGAGCACTGCGGCAAAGAGCCGGGAGAGGAAACCGAAGATCAGCAGCGCCGTGCCGGCATGGAGCAGCACGTTGGCGAGCCGCTGCCACTGGCGGGCCGGACCGAAGCTCGCCTGCACCCACCAGTAGCTCGCATCGGACAACCAGCGCAGCTGGCCGAAGCTCTCGAGCGCCGCGGCGTAGCGGGTCCTGAGCGCGTACTGGTTTAGATGACTATCGTCGAACACCAGCGGGTAGCGCAGGCTCGCCCCGTAGAGTGCGAGCGCCGCGCCGACGAGCAGCAAGCCCTTAAGGGCATTCATCAGCGCCTCCCGATCGCGCGGCACGCCGCTCGCGGGAGCGGCGCTGCTCGCGCGCTGCGGCGCGACAGGCTTGGACTTTGGTCTTCTAATTTTGGTTTGGATAGACGGTGTAGCGCACGAAGTCGTTGTGCTGGGTGAACTTGTCGTACAAACCCCGGGCGCTGTAGTTCGTGTTGCGCGTGTGCCAGTAGAGCCGGCACCAGCCCTGCTTCTTCATCTGCGCCACCAGCCAGTCGATGAGTTGCTTGCCCACGCCGGCGCCGCGCTCCCGCGGGTCGACGAAGAGATCGCCGAGATAGCACGCGGGCGTCCGGCCGAGCGTGTGCTCGTGGATCAGGTAGTTCGCGATGCCGATCAAGCCGCCGCCTGCCGTCTCGGCGACGATCGCGTGCACCGGCACCGACGGATCCAGGATGCGCCGCCAGGTGTAGGTGTTGAGCGCCTCGTCGGGCTTGCGCTCGTAGAAGAGGCAGTAGCCGTCGAACAGCTCGCGCCAGCGGCGCTCGTCGCGGGATGCTGCGGGGCGGACCTGGACTTTCATCGCGGGCTCCTAGAAGGAAAGGATCGTCTTGATGGTCCAGCGGTCGCTCGCGCCGCTCAGGCCGCAGCCGCCGCCGGCGCCGCGAGCGCGAGCCCCACTGCGACGAGGATTGGGCGCAGTACGCGGACTTCGGCGAGGCCTGCAGCAGCTCGCCGAGCTCCTTCTTCCACCACTTCGCCTGGCCGGTGGTGCCGTGCCCGGCGGTCTCGGCGCTCCCGGGAATCAGGAGGAAGCGCCCGTGCTTCACGCGCCTGATCTCGCGCTCGAGCACGCCGAGCTCGGGAGGGTTGCGCTCATCGTCGGCGGAGTTGATCGCGAGCAGCACCGCCTCGATGCGCTCGAGCCCGGCGGCGGGGTTGTAGTCGCGCGACGAGTCCCACTGATAGAGGACATCGTTGGCATCGCCGGCGAACGGCGCCTTGAGGCGCGCATCGAGCAGCTGGTCGGCCTTCTCGCGCGTCGGCGCCGCCTTGTAGAGCGCCTGGTTGCCCCCACTGGTGGCGAAGGCATAGAACACCGAGGCGAACTGCGCGCTCTTCGGGTCGTTGCGGATCGAGTCGATGATGAGCCGGCGCATGATCCAGTTGCGGCCCGACATCTCGACCGGCAGCGAAGCCATCGGCACGGCGATGTCCATCGCGCGCGGATACTTCTGCGCCCAGATCCAGGTCTCCATGCCGCCCATCGAGTTGCCGAGCACAAGGCGCAGGCGCTTCACGCCGAGGTGCTCGCTCACCAGGCGCTGGTGCGCGTCGACCATGTCCTCGTAGCGGTAACGAGGAAACCCGGCGCGCAGCCCGTCGGAGGGCTTGCTCGATTTTCCGTGCCCGATCGCGTCGGGCAGGATGATGTAGTAGCGGCTCGCGTCGAGCGGCTGGCCGGGCCCGAACAGCTCGCCGGCGAAGCTCGGCGTGAGCAGTCCCGCGCCCGATCCGGTCGTGCCGTGCAGCAGTACCACCGGCTCGCCCGCGGGCGCGCCGACCGTGGTGTAGTGCAGCCGCAGCTCGGGCAGCACCTCGCCGGTGTGGAAGCGGAAGTCGCGCACGATCCAGCTTCCTTCGCGCGGCGCCGGATAGTCCGCACCTGCGCTCGCGGCCGCAAAGGCGGCGCATGCAATGGCAATAAGTAGCTTCATCGTCAGCTCCGTTAGCGAATGGCGCGGTTGATACTCGTGCCGCTCACCCGCACGACGCGCCCGTCGTTGGTGAGCTCCACGGCCTCGCCTTCCGAGAAGGTGTTGTTGTCGACGTCCACCTGCTGGATGCCGCCCACATCCATGCGCAGGGTCAGGCGATAGAGGTTCGGATCGGGTCGCCGCCCGGTGCTGCTCGGCTGCGCTTTGCCCTTGTTCGCGTTCGGCAGCACGCCGACGCCGGTGATCACGCCCGAGCCGGCCTTGAAGTTGCCCGGCGCGATGATGGTGCCCTCGACCTGGGCGGGATCCTGGAACTGGCTGCATGCCACCAGCACGAGCATGAGCGCGGCAAAGGTTCTTTTCATGGCAAACAAAGCGTAGCTCAGCTCTTCGCCAGGCGTTCGGTCATCGGCGCGTTCTGGTGAATGATCACGCCCTCCATCGGGTCGACCGGCGCGAGCCACGGCCTGCGGCCGAGCATCTCGCGCGCGTCCGCGTAGCCGGCCGCGCGCCGCGCGGCGACGCCGTCGGGCGTGAAGTCGATGTCCTTGGTGTAGTCGTCGCCGTCGTGCTCCGGCGCAAGAAGGCGCACGACGTGCATCGTCGTGCCGCAGCCGTGCGAGGTGAGCTCCTGCATCTCCGCATCCTTCAGCTGGTCCGCGGGCAGATGATGCTTCAGCCGGCGGATGATGTGGCGCATGCGGTGGAGCTGCTTCTGCCGCGCGATGTGGCTCTCGGCGCGGCTGGCGTACTGGATGTTCTTCTGCCGCCCGAGCACCTGCCAGATCGAGCTCGGCGCCGGACCCTGCGATTGCCAGACGTTGACGTTGAAGATCACCGAGTCGCGCCGCGGCTGGTCGTCCATCACCGCCTCGATCGGCGTGTTGGAGTAGATGCCGCCGTCCCAGTAGGGCTCGCCGCGCACGCGGATCGCCGGGAACGCGGGCGGCAGCGCGCCCGAGGCCATCACGTGCTCGAGCTCGAGCTGCTCGCGCGCGCTGTCGAAGTACGCGAGCTCGCCGCTCGTCACGCCGACCGCGCCGACGGTGAGGCGCGGCGCCCTGAGCGCGATGAGCTGGGTGTCCAGCAAATTGGCCAGCGTTCCCTGCAGCGCCTCGGTGCGATACCACGACGAGGCGTAGACGCCGAGCGGCGCGTAAATGCCGCCCCAGGGAATCGCGCGCGGCGTAAAGAACGCGGGAATGCCGCACACCGTGGTGGCGAAGTTGGCGTACCAGTGCCGCGCCCACGGTGCGGCCATCGGTTCCACCATCGGTGAGAGCCGGACCTTGTCCCAGAACTCCTCCAGGCGCGCGAGCCGCTCGTCGTGCAAGTTGCCGGCGATCAGCGCGCCATTGATCGCGCCGATCGAGGTGCCGATCACCCAGTCGGGCTCGAGTCCGGCCTCGTGCAGCGCCTGGTACACGCCCACCTGATAGGCGCCGAGCGCGCCGCCGCCCTGCAGCACCAGCACTACCTGTCCCTGCACGGCTCCGCCGCTGCAGGATGCCATCGCCGTTGCCATGGCGCGAGAATAGCGCCCTAGAGGAGGCAGGGGATGAAATTCCGTACCGTGGTTTGCGCCGCCGCGATCATGGCGGGATGCGCGAGCACCGCGCCATCGCCGGAGGTGAAGTCGCAGCTCGCGCCGACGGGTGAATTGCGCGTCGCCGTGCTCACGTCCAATCCGATCATCCACCGCACGACGCCCGGGCTTGGCCGCGAGCTCGCCGCGGATGCCGGCGTGCCGGCGAAGCTCATCGACTACGGCGCAGTCAACAAGTTGATGGAGGACGCAGCCAAAGGCGCCTGGGACGTCGCTGTGGTGGCGATCGATCCCGAGCGGCGCGCGCTCGTCGACTTCGCGCCGGCGCACCTCAACTCCGAGGGCTTCCTCACCGTGCTGGTGCCGCCGGGATCGACGGCGCGCCGCATGGCCGATATCGACCAGCCGGGCATGCGCGTCGCGGCGGTGCGCGGCGCGGCGACGCAGATGGTCCTCTCGCGCACGCTCAAGAACGCCACCGTGCTCGCCGCGGAAAACGAGGACGCGGCCTTCGCATCGATGAAGGAGGGCAAAGCGCAGGGCTATGCACAGAACCGCTTCATGCTGCGCGCCCGCGCGGCGACGCTGCCGGGGGCGCGGCTGCTGGAGGATTCGTTCGCGGGCCTGCACCTCGCGTTCGCCCTGCCGAAGAATCGGCCCGCTGCCGCGCGCTACGTGGCGCAGTTCGTCGAGCGCTCGAAGGCGTCGGGCGCCCTGCAGCGCGCCGTCGACGCCGCGGGCCTGCAAGGCGAAGTGAGCGTCGCGCCGCCCGAGCAGGCATCTACGTACAAGGGAATGTGAGCATGCGGCGCCTGTTGCTCCTGCTCGCCTGCGTCGCGTTCTCCGCGCACGCGGTGTACCCGGAGAAGCCGATCCGCTTCATCATTCCCTCGGCGCCCGGCGGCTC
>VBCP01000095.1:0-8812 GCA_005888925.1 Betaproteobacteria bacterium
GTCGACGTAGGCCTTGGCATCGGCGCCAAAATCGATGTGATACGCGTGCTCGAACATATCGAGTGCCAGGATCGGAATTCCGCCTGCCACTGCCTGCGTATGCACGGCCGCGTACTGATTGACGAGCCGCCGGTCGCGCGGCACATAGACGAGCAGCACCCAGCCCGAGCCGCCGGCAAGCGCGCTACCCATAGCGGTGAACTCGGCGTGCCAACGGTCGAGCGAGCCGAAATCGCGCGCCAGCGCTTCCGCGACCGTGCCCTTCGGCTTGCCGTCGCCGCCGAGGCTGGCGAAGTAGAGCTCGTGCAGCAGCGTCGAGTTGAGCGCGATCAGCTCCTCGCGCTTCAGTCCGTTCAGGACGTAGCCCGGCGTCTTGGCGAAGTCGAGCGACTCGAGGTGCTCGGTGATGGCGTTGAGCCGGCGCAACGCACCGCCGTAGTTGTTCTCGTAGTGGCTCTCGATCAGCTTGAGCGACAGCCCGTTCAGCAGCCAGGGACGGCAGTAGATCGGCTTCACTTGGTAGCGCATGCCTACTCTCCTTTCAAGTCAGTTCGCGCAGCTCACGGCTGCAACTTCATCGCTCCGCCGCTCGCCTTCCAGCCGGAGTGGCCGCTGTTCATGTACTTCGCGTCGAAGCCAGCCTCGCGCAGCTTGATCGCGGTCTTGCAGCCGACGTGGAACCCGTAGGCGCAGTAGACGACGACCGGCTCGGACTTCGACAGCTCGCCGATCCACTCCTTGAGCTGCTCGGGATCGCGCCACTGGACGCCCTCCGCGATGTCTTGCAGGCGCGAGACGGCCGCCCGCGGGCGCACGTCGATGACCTGGACGGGCTTGCCGGCGGCCATCATCTCTTTCACTTCCTCCACGCCGATGCCCTGGACGTCGCCGAACTCCGGCTGTTCGAGCAGCCGCGGCGCGGGAACTTTGGCCGCGTCTTCGTAGCGCAGCTCGAGCGCCGGCCAATCCACGTTGCGCAGGAACGTATCGACGTAGGCCCTGGCGTTGGCGCCGAAGTCCATGTGATAGGCGTGCTCGTACATGTCGAGCGCCAGGATCGGCACGCCACTCGCGACGCACAGCGAGTGCTCGGCGGCGTACCCGCCGAGCGCGTATCCCATCGCCCTGAACTCCGCGCGCCAGCGATCGAACGAGCCGAAGTCACGCGCGAGGATTTCGCTCATCGCCTTCGTCGGCTGGCCGTCGCCGCCCATGCTCGCGAAGTAGAGCTCGTGCAGCAGCGTGGAGTTGAGCGCGACGAGCTCCTCGCGCTTGAGCCCGTTCAGCACATGGCCGGGGGTGTTCGCGAAATCCAGCGACTCGAGCTGCTCGGTGATGGCGTTCAGGCGCCGCAGCGCCCCGCCGTAGTTGTTCTCGTAATGGCTCTCGATGAGCTTCACCGAGAGGTAGGAGAGCGTCCAGGGACGGCATTGGAACGGTTTCAGCTTGTAGCGCATGTCATCCTCCAATGGAATCGATCAGCCGCCGGGCGAGATTGCCGCAGGTGCCGCGCCCAGTTGCGACGCGCTGCGCCTGCCGCGGCCGGCTCAGGTCCGAGTTCGCGAGCTTCGCGGCGCTCTTGAGCTGCGGGTCGATCCTCCAGACCGAGCGCTGCACTCCGCTATAGGCGATGAACGCCGCCTGCTCGCTCGAATAGACGACCGCGGCAAAGCCGACGTCCTTGTCGGTGTCGGCGTCGAGGGCAAGCGGATGGACTGTGACGGCGAATGTCTCCGGGTCGATCCGCCACAGCGTGGACACGACGTTGCTCGTGACCACCACCTCACCTTTTGGGCCGAGCGCGACATCGGGCGGACAGTGCGGCGAACCGACATAGAGCCAGCCGGGCAGCGTGACCGCGACCGGGCGCGCGCTGGCCGTGCTGTGGATCAGCACGCCTTCACGGGTAAGCCAGACCGAGCGGTCGCGGATCGTGTCGACCTGGTAGCCGAGCATCGACGAAGCGCTCGGGACCGCGTTGCTTTCGCAGCCGGTGAGTCCGGCGAGGGCGGCGGCGGCGAGGATTGAGGCGATTGCGTTTCTCATATACGTACTCCTTCCCCGAAGGGTTTGGAGCAGCGCTTGAGACGGGGGCGTCCTTGCGACCGGGTGTCTGCGGTACCCGGCTAGGGAGGCTTTGCTGCCCTGCCCTACATGAGGCCACAAGCTAGTCCTCTGCCTCTGGGGCGTCAACGGATCGTCGTATCTTTTATCACTTATTTGTGATACATATAACGCAATGGAAAGCTTCAACACCCTGGTGCTCAGCCTGCCCACCCGGAACTCCACCTTGCGGATGCGTCTTTGGCGCGCGCTCAAGGAAACCGGCTGCGGCGTGCTGCGCGATGGCGTCTACGTGCTGCCGGCCGCCGCCGATCCGGGCGGTCTCGCCAAGCTCGAGTCCGACATCCGGACGCAAGGTGGCTTCGCCATGACCGCCGAGTTGAAGCCGAGGACGGCTGCGCAGCTCGCGGACGTCCGCAAGCTCTTCGATCGCAGCGCGGACTACGGGGCCTTGGTCGAGCGCATCGCGACGACGAAGGCTGCGCTCGAGCCCCTGGGAGCGCGGCGCGGCCAGACGGCGATCCGGCGCCTCGAGCGCGCAATGGCCAAGCTCTCGCAGATCGATTTCTTCGCCGGCGAAGCCAGCACCCAGGCCGCAAGCGCGCTCGATGCGCTGAAGACGAGATACCGCGAGCTGTACGCTGGCGGCGAACCGCGCTTTTCCAAGCGTGGATTGCGCCAGATCGATGCCCGGCGTTTCCAGAAGCGCGTATGGGCGACTCGCAAAGCCCCATGGGTCGACCGCCTCGCGAGCGCGTGGCTCATCAAGAGATTCATCGATCGCGACGCCAGGTTCGTCTGGATCGCGCGGCCAAGCGAATGTCCGAAGAACGCCGTCGGCTTCGACTTCGACGGCGCGCAATTCACGCACGTGAAGAACCGCGTGACCTTCGAGGTGCTCGCCGCGAGCTTCGGGCTGGACAAGGACCCCGCGCTCGCAGCGATCGGCGCCGCGGTGCACTTTCTCGACGTCGGCGGCATACCGGTGCCCGACGCCAGGGGTCTCGAGACCATGCTGCGCGGGATCAAGGAGAAGGCGCGCAGCGACGACGCCCTGCTCGCCGAGGCGATGCGCATTCTCGACCACTTCTATTCGGCCTACGCTACTGCGAGCCGTAGCTGAAGTCGTCGAAGGCGGTGACGCTGTCGGCCTTGGTCCATAGTCCCACGGCGCCGGACCCGGCGATGTGCGCATCCTCGAGATCGATGTAGGTCTTGCCGTTCAGCGCCACCTTGATGCGCTTGCCCGAGAACTCCACGCGCAGCGTGTGCCAGACGTTCGGCGGCACCGGAGCGTCGACGTACTTGATCGTGATACGGCGCCCATTCGTGGTGTGATACAGCGAGACATTGTCCTCGAGCGCATTGGCGCGCGCGACGTAGTAGTTGTCGCCGTCCTTCCAGCGCCACATCACCCCGCCCGCTTGGTCCGCCTTGCCGGAGATGGACTTGAAGCGCACCTCGACGAACCCGTTCTCGACCACCGTCTTCGGCAGGACGCACCAGGGGAAGGGTCCGCTGCCCGATTGCTGCAGCACATTCGGCTTGCTCGGCGCCGACGAGTCCTGGCGCACCGCCCATTGCGGATTGCCCTTCCCGGTGACGCCCTGCGCAGCGCACCGGGCTTGTCGCTGTCGAAGTTGATGGTTTCGGCGAATGCGGCGCTGGCGGCGAAAACCGTCGCCACGGCGATGCAGGTTTCTTTCACGATGGCTCCTTTCCGGCGCACGACCGGAGTCAGAGCAGAACTTGGACGCCGTCAGCAGCGTCTTGATACGGGGAGTCTGCCGGCACCCCCGTTTACATCAACTAGCATTATATGCATGCGCCGTCGCGCGATTGCTTACGCCTTGCTTTCAGCCGCGCTGTTCGGCGCGAGCACGCCGTTCGCCAAGCTGCTGGTCGGCTCGGTCGCACCGCTCGCGCTCGCCGGCCTCTTGTACCTCGGCAGCGGCCTCGGCCTCGCCGCCTGGCTCGCGATGCGCAGGCCGAAGACCATAAAGCTCCCGCTGCGCGACCTTCCTTGGCTCGTCGCCGCGATCGCAGCCGGCGGCATCGTCGGGCCGGCGCTGCTCATGTATGGGCTCGCGCGTACGGACGGCGCGACGGCGTCGCTGCTCCTCAACCTCGAAGTGGTATTCACCGCGGCGATGGCGTGGATCGTGTTCCGCGAGAACGTAGACAAGCGCGTATTCCTGGGGATGCTCGCCATCGCGGCAGGAGGCGTCGTGCTGTCTTGGGAGCAGATTCCGCGCGCGAGCAGCGTTGCCGGCCCGCTCCTGATCGCGGCTGCCTGCCTCGCTTGGGCGCTCGACAACAACCTGACGCGCCGCGTATCGGGTGGCGATCCGGTAGTCATCGCAGCGTTGAAAGGCCTGGTTGCGGGTACGGTGAACCTGGCGCTTGCGCTCGCGCTGGGTGCATACCTTCCCGCGCCGGGATCGATCGCCCTGGCGGGCCTCGTAGGGCTGGTCGGCTACGGCATCAGCCTGGTGCTGTTCATCCTCGCGCTGCGGGATCTCGGCACGGCGCGCGCCGGCGCGTATTTTTCGGTCGCGCCTTTCTACGGCGCCGCGCTCGCCCTGCTGCTGCTCGGCGAACACGCCGGCCCTGCGTTCTGGGCGGCGGCAGCGCTGATGGGTCTCGGCGTGTGGCTGCACCTCACCGAGCGGCATGAGCACGAACATGCGCACGAGCCGACGACGCACGCGCACGAACACGTGCACGACGAGCATCACCGGCATGCGCATGACGCACAGTGGGATGGCCGCGAGCCGCACAGCCATACCCACGAGCACGGCCGCTTAAGGCACCGCCACCCGCACTACCCCGACCTGCATCACCGGCACGAACACTAATCGCCGGTCTTCGACGTAGTCGGGTTTTCGTCCTTCTGGGCTTCCGCCTGGAGGCACTTCTCCTTCTCCGCGCCGGTCATCGTGTCGCAGTGCGGAGAACCTGCGTTTTTCTCGTATTTCTCGCCGGGCGTGGCTTCACGGGTGGCGCCGGAGCTCGCCGCATCCGCCGGGGCGCCCTGTGTCTTGTTCGCCTCGTCGCGCAGGCACTGTTCTTTCTGCTCGCCGCTCATCGTGTTGCAACGCGCCGATTCACCTGAGCCGTAGGATGTCTGGGCGAAGGACACGCCGCCCCATCCAAGCAGTGTCGAGGCGACGATTGCTCCGAATACGTTTGCTTTCATGGCTGTCTCCTTCAAGAATTGCACCTTAATTGCTGCAAATAGCGTGCCGTGTCCGCTAAACTCGCCGCTTTTCAAATCCCGGAGACACACGAGTGGCGGACCTCAAGGTGCTGGGCATCAGCGGCAGCCTGCGCAAGGCGTCGTACAACACGGCGATATTGAAGGTCTGCGCCGAGCTCATGCCCGCGGGCATGACCATGACTTACGCGCGCATCGACGACCTGCCGCTCTTCAACCAGGACGTCTTCGACGCCGGACTGCCGGAGCCGGCGAAACGCTTTCGCGCCGAGGTCACCGCGGCCGACGGGGTGCTGATCGCGAGCCCGGAATACAACTTCTCCCTCTCAGCGGCGCTCAAGAACGCCATCGACTGGGGCTCGCGCCCGCCGAACCAGTCCTGGCAGGACAAGCCCGTGGCCATCTTCTCCGCCTCCGGCGGCCCGATGGGCGGCGCGCGCGTTCAGTACGACCTGCGCCGCATCCTCGGCCAGCTCTGGGCGCATGTGCTGCCGCGGCCGGAAGTGTTCGTTGGCTCCGTGGCCTCGAAGGTCGATCCACAGGGCCGGGTCACCGACGAGGCGACGCGCAAGTTCCTCACCGACCTGCTCGTTGGCTTCAAGGTCTGGATCGAGCGCATGCAGGTCAAGAAGTAGCCAGCGCGAAGTACAGATCGGTCAGGTCCGCTCGGCGCGCCAGGCTGGCGGTGCTGTCCTCGAGCGCCACGCGGCCCTTGATCAGCACGTAGGCGCGGCTCGCGAAGCCGAGCGCGATGTCGAGCTTCTGCTCCACCATCAACAGCGTCAGCCCGCTCTGGCGCAGCTTTTCCAGGGCCTGGCGGATCTCGTTGACCACCATCGGCGCGAGGCCGAGAAACGGTTCGTCGAGCAGCAGCAGCCGCGGCGCGCTCATCAGCGCCCGGCCGATGGCGAGCATCTGCTGCTCGCCGCCCGAGAGCGTGCCGGCGCTCTGGCGGCGCCGCTCGGCGAGCCGCGGAAACAGGCCGTAGACGAACTGGTAGCGCTCGCCCAGCTCGCCCTTCAGGCGGATGGCACCCAGCCGCAGGTTGTCTTCGACGCTGAAAGGCGCGAAGACCAGCCGTCCTTCGGGTCGCCACCACGGCGCGGAATCGTTCCGGTGATCGCGCCAAGCAGCGTGGACTTGCCCGCGCCGTTCGGCCCGAGGAGCGCGACCGTCTCGCCCTGGTCGACGCGCAGACCGACGCCCTGCAGCACCGGCGCCGCGCCATAGCTGGCGGTCAGCTCACTGAGGCGTAGCATGACTGCCCAGATAGGCGTCCATCACCGCCGGGTGCGCGCGCACTTCGTCCGGCAAGCCGTCGGCGATCTTGGCGCCGAAGTTGAGCACCACGACGCGCTGCGCGAGCGGCAGCAGGAAATGCATGTCGTGCTCGATCAGCAGCACCGCGATGCCGCGCGCCGCGATGCCGCGGATGATCTCGGCGAGCCGCGCGCACTCGGCCGGCGTCAGGCCCGCGGCGGGCTCGTCGAACAGGATCAGGCGCGGCTCGCCGGCGAGCGCCCGCGCGATCTCGAGAAGGCGCCCTTGCCCGAACGACAGCGTCGCGACGTCGGCATCGCGCAGCTCGCCCAGGCCGACGAACTGCACCAGCTCTTCCGCCCGCTTGCGCCGCTGCCCCTCGTCGCTGCGTGCGCTGCCGAGCACGACGGACCACAGGCTGGCAGCGAACCGCGTATGCGCGCCCACGAGCACGTTGTCGATGACCGGCAGGCCGGCGAAGGGCCGGTTGTGCTGGAAAGTGCGCATCACGCCGCGCGAGGCGATGCGGTGCGGCGGCAGCCCGAGGATCGGCTCGCCGGCGAAGCGCACTTCACCGCCGGTGGCGGGATAGGTGCCGGCGATCACATTGAAGGTCGTCGTCTTGCCGGCGCCGTTCGGCCCGATCATGCCGAGGATCTCGCCTTCGCGGACCTCGAAGTCGAGCTCGGCCACGGCGGTGAGACCGCCGAAGCGCTTGGTCAGCTTCTCGACCTGGAGAATCGGTCCCATAGGCCTATCAGCCCGCCGGGCTGGAAGAGGATCGCCGCTACCACCAGCACGCCGAACACCAGCGCGTGGTGGTGCCCGACGAGCGGCGAGAGCCAGAACGGCAGCAGGAAGAGCAGCACCGCGCCGATCACCGCGCCGGCGTGCCGGCCGGCGCCGCCGACGATCACCATGAAGAGCAGCAGGAACGCATTCTCGATGCCGAAGATCGGCGGGTTCACGGTGTTGTCGACGAAGGCGTAGACCATCCCCGCCACGCCGGCGAGCGCGCTCGTCAGCGTGAACGCGATCACCTTGGTGCGCGCCACGTCGACGCCCATCGCCGCCGCCGCCTCCGGGTTGTCGCGCACCGCCCGGCAGGCGCGGCCGAACCACGAGTCGTCGAGCCTTTTCAAAATGGAATACGTGAAGACCAGCAGGAGCACGATGACCCCCGTGTACCACGGCCCCCGCACGCGCATGCCGAAGAGCTCGGGCAGCCGGTAGTTCGCGATGCCGCCGGTACCGCCGGTTACCGAGCCGCCTTCGTTCAGCACGACGATGAACAACTGGCCGAGCGCCAGCGTCGCGAGGGCCAGGTAGAAGCCCTCCAGGCGCGTCGATGGAATGGCGACCGCCAG
Source organism: Betaproteobacteria bacterium (assembly GCA_005888925.1). GTDB lineage: Bacteria > Pseudomonadota > Gammaproteobacteria > Burkholderiales > SG8-39 > SCGC-AG-212-J23. The sequence continues at coordinate 7,909 of VBCP01000095.1, forward strand.
CGCGAACAGAATGCACAGGGCAATGCCGCAGAGCACAGCGATGGGGAAAGGCAGGTGCAGCTGGAAAAGAAAGATGACGATCGAATAGGCGCCGATGCCGTAGAAGGCGAAGTGCGAGAACGCCACCTGGCCGCAAATGCCGAAGAGGAAGTTGTAGCCGAGCGCGAGCGTCACCCACAGCAGGAGCTTGCGGTAGACGTCGTTGTGGTACTCGCCCATGAAGAACGCCGCGGCAGAGAGCACGACGGCGGCGATGAGCCAGCGCAGCAGGCCGCTCATGTGGTTGGTTTTGAAAAAAACAAAACCCCCCGCTCGCAAGCTCGCTTCCCCCCTTGACAGGGGGGCGGCGGAGATTGGTCATGTCTTCGCCTTCAGCAGGCCGGTAGGACGCACAAGCAAGAAAACCATGAGAAGCATCAGCGGCACGCCCTGCGCATAGCCCGACGGAATCGGCGCGTAGCGCACGGTGAACTGCTCGGCGAAGGCGAGCACCATGCCGCCGAGCAGCGCGCCCTCGACGCGGCCGACGCCGCCGATGACGAGCGCGGTGAATCCCTGGATGGCAAGCGGCACGCCCATCAGGTAGTGCGCCGAGACGTTCGGCGCGACCAGCAGGCCGCCCAGGCCGGCGACCACGCCGCCGGCGCCGAAGGAGAGCGCGGTGACGCGCGATAGGTTGATGCCCATAAGCGCTGCTGCGCGTCGATGCAGCGCTACGGCCTGGAAGGCCTTGCCCGCAACGGTGCGCTCGAAGAAAAGCCAGACGCCGATGAAGACGATGAGCGTGAGGGCGATGATGAAGAAGCTCTGGTAGGTGCCGCCCACCGGGCCGAGCTCGAGGCGGCCGATGCCGAAGGCGTAGGGCACCGGGTGCGGATCGGGCGGGAAGCTCACCGAGATGCTT
>VBCP01000095.1:9025-12421 GCA_005888925.1 Betaproteobacteria bacterium
TAGACGCAGCCCGAGGCCGCCGCGCCGACGGCGAGCTCGAAGAAGTCCTGCAACGGCTACTTCTGGCCGACGTGGACGACGCGGCCCTGCCGGTCTCCCTCGTAGACGCGCACCACCATGCCGTTCGGATCGAAGCCGGCGCGCTTGCCCTCGGGGAAGCTGTACTTCATGCCCTTCGCCCCCATGACGCCCTCATAGCTCATCGACTGCATCGCCGCGCGGATCTTCTCCTTGTCGGTCGAGCCCGCCTTCCTGATCGCCTCCGCGACCATCATGATCCCGTCGTAGCCGTAGCCATGCAGGTTGACGGGCTCCTTGCCGGTCTCCTTGCGGTAGGCCGCCTCGAAGGCCTTGACCTCTGCCTTCTCCGGGTCATACGCGTCGACGAAGGTGATGCCATCGATCAGCCCTTTCGCCGCGGTCATGTAGATCGGCACCGAAAGGTTGTACGACGCGTGGATCGGGAACTTGAGGCCGAGCTCGCGGTAGGACTTGAAGATCAGCACGTTGGTCGCCGTCACGACGCCCGCCACGAACAGAGCATCGGGATTCGCGCTGCGAATTTTCTGCATCTGCGCCGTGGCGCTCGTCGTGCCGAGCGGCACGACCTCTTCGTCGACGATCTGGATGCCGGCCCTCTCGATCGCGCCGCGGAACGCCTTGCCGATCGCCTGGCCGAGGTCCGAGTTGTCGGTGATGAGGGCAACGCGCTTCAGGTTCTTACTCTTGGCGTGCGCGAGCAGCGTGGCGATCTGCACCGAGCCCAACGGACCGGTCTGCCAGAAGTACGGATTGTTGAGCTGGGTGGTGAGATAGTCCGCCGAGTTCATCGGCGTCATCTGCGGCGTCTTCGCCTCCATCGTCACGGTCTGCTGCTGCTGCGTCGCCGGGCTGAGCGAGACGCTGAGGATGAACACCGCGCCCTGGTCGATCAGCTTGCGCGCGAGCGCCGCCGAGACATCGGGCTTGGACTGGTCGTCCTCGACCAGGAGCTCGATCTTGCGCCCGAGCACGCCGCCCTTCTTGTTGATCTCGCTTGCCCCGAAGACCATGCCCTCGGTCGCGGGCTCCGAGTAGGGCTTCGAGACCCCGACGCGGTCGGTGATCACGCCGATCTTGATCGTGTCCTGCGCCTGCGCGGCGCAGGCCATCAGCGCCGCAATCAGCAATGCGAGAAACCTCATGGTGCCCCTCCCCTAGTCGAAGTTCACTATCCTATTGTATGGCCATGACGGCCGCGCTCGCGCTGCTCCTCGCTGCCACGGTCCAGGCACAGCCGGCGAACGAGGCGCTCTATCTCTACCGCGGCGCCGAGCGCGAGCAGCGCCTGCTCGACAATGCGCGCCGCGAAGGCGTGGTGGTGCTCTACACCTCGCTCGCGCCGAGCGAGTCGGGGCCGCTCACGCAGGCTTTCGAGAAGAAGCACGGCATCAAGGTCGATCTCTGGCGCTCCAACAGCGAGAAGGTCTCGCAGCGCACGATCACCGAGGCGCGCGCCGGCCGCCACCAGGTCGACGCCGTCGAGACCATCGGCACCGACCTCGAGAAAATGGCGCGCGAGAGGATCTTCGCCGAGTTCTACAGCCCGCATATCGCCGACCTCCTGCCGGCGGCGATACCGGCCCATCGCGGCTGGATGCCGGACCGGCTGTCCTATCTTGGCGTTGCCTATAACACCAAGGTGGTCCGCCGCGAGGACCTGCCCAAGACCTATGAAGGCTTCCTCGACGCGAAATGGAAAGGCCGCATCGGCCTTGAGGCCGGCGACATCGTGTGGCTCGCCGGCATCGTCAGGCAGTGGGGCGAAGAGCGCGGCATGAAGTTCTTCAACGGCCTCGCCCAGATGAGGCCCGACGTGCGCAGCGGACATACCTTGCTCACCCAGCTCGTGATCTCCGGCGAGGTGCCCGTCGGGTTGACCGTCTATTCGAGCAGCGTCGAGCCGGGCAAGCGCTCGGGCGCGCCGATCGACTGGGTGGCGGTGCAGCCGGTGATCGCGCAGCCGCTCGGCATCGGCTTGGCGAAGCGAGCACCGCATCCGCATGCGGCGCTGCTCTTCGCCGACTTCGTCCTCTCGCCCGAAGGCCAGGGGCTCTTCAGCTCGCTCGGCCGGCCGCCGGCGAGCCGCAAGGTGGCGACAGCGCTCGGTCAGTTCGATTCGGTGATGATGGATCCGGCGGTCGAGCTCGACGAGAGCGCCAAGTGGGAAAGAGTGTGGAAGGCGCTCTTCATCAACCGCTAGCCCTCGGGCTTGAGGCCGAGCAACCGGATGAGCTTCGACCACTTTGCGATCTCCGCCGTGGTCAACGCCGCAAAGGCCGCCGGCCCGCCTGCCTCGATGCTCACGCCCATCTCGCCCAGCTTCGAGCGCACATCGCTCTTGTCGAGCGCCTGCGCGAACTCGCGATAGAGCCTTTCGAGCACCGGCTGCGGCGTCCCCGCCGGCGCGAGCAGGCCCCACCACGTCACGATTTCATAGCCGGGCAGCGTCTCCGCCACGGTCGGCAGCTCGGGTGCGTCGGCCGCGCGATGCAGGCCGGTCACGGCCAGCGCGCGCAAGCGGCCGGCCTTGACGTGCGGCATGGTCGTCGGCATCGCGTTGAAGAGCATCTGCACCTGCCCGCCGAGCAGATCGTTCATGGCCGGCGCGCTGCCCTTGTACGGCACGAGCAGGATGTCGGTTCCGGCGAGCTGGTTGAACAAGCCGGCGGCCAGGTGCTGCGTCGTCGCGCCGCCTAGCGTTGCCGCGCTGATCTTTCCGGGGCTTGCCTTCGCATACGCGATCAGTTCGGCCACCGACTTCGCCGGCACGGCAGGATGCACCACGAGCACGTTCTGCGCCGTACCGACGAGCGTGATCGGCGCGAGGTCTTTGAGCGTGTCGTACGGCAGATTGGGATAGAACGCCGGCGCCATCGCGAACGGCGTGCTGACGAGCACTATGGTGTAGCCGTCAGGCGGCGCTTTCGCCGCGCGCGCGGTGCCGATCGTGCCGCCGGCGCCGACGTGGTTCTCCACGACCACCGGCTGGCCCATCGATTCGGTGAGCTTCTGCGCGAGAAGGCGCGCGATGACGTCGTTTCCGCCGCCCGGCGGATAGGTCACGATGAGCTTGACCGGCCTATCGGGATACGCCCATGCCGCGGCGATGGCCAGGATCAGCCCAACAAGGACCACGACGCGCTTCATTAGAACGGCCGCTCGCCCTTCACCGCAACGCGCCGCAGCTTGCGCAGATGAGTCGCCGGGAAATCGCGCCGCGCGTGCAGCGTGCAGCGGTTGTCCCAGATCACGAGATCGGCGACCTGCCAGCGATGCTCGTACTGGAATTCGGGCCGCTCCTGGTGCTCGAACACGCGCAGCAGCAGCGCGTCGCTCTCCTCGCGCGGCAGGCCG
>VBCP01000526.1 GCA_005888925.1 Betaproteobacteria bacterium
CTTCACTTCTTCAATCTTCTATCTGGCGGCCACAGCAGCCTGGAACCACGCCTTCCCATCCCGAACAGGACCGTGAAACGGGTTTGCGCCGATGATAGTGTGCCGTTTGCGCACGCGAAAGTAGGTTACCGCCAGGCCATCTTCAGCAGCAAAAAAGCCCGGGCTCGAAAGAGCGCCGGGCTTTTTTGTTGCGCGTGCCGGGCGCAAAATGCCCCGGGGAGGAGGCGCATATGAAAAGACGCGTGCTTGCTGCCGTTGTTGGTCTGGCGCTCAGCTTTAGCCTTGCGCTCGCCCAGGATAGCTATCCATCGAAACCGATACGGCTGGTGGTGTCGTTCGCCGCCGGCGGTCCCACCGACACCGTCGCGCGCATCATGGGTGCCCGAATGGCCGAGCTCCTCGGCCAGCCGATCGTGGTGGAAAACAAGGCCGGCGCCGGCGGCAATATCGGCGCCGATGTCGTGGCGAAATCGGTGCCCGACGGCTACACGCTGCTGATGGCGACGGTGTCGACGCATGCCATCAATCCCGGGCTCTACAAGCAGATGCCCTACGACCCAGTGCAGGATTTCGCGCCGGTCGGGCAGGTGGGCGTCACACCATGCGTCCTCGCGGTACATCCATCGCTCCCGGTGAAGGACGTGAGGGGCCTGATCGCTCTGCTGAAGGCGAACCCGGGGAAGTACAGCTATGGCTCATCCGGCCTCGGCTCGATCCTTCACCTGTGCGGCGAGGAGTTCAAGTCGATGGCAGGCGGACTCGAAGCCGTGCACGTACCCTACCGCGGTTCCGCTCCCATGATGGCCGACCTGGTCGGCGGGCAAATCGCGTTTGCGTTCGACGCGCTGCCGACCGTGCTGCCGCAGGTGCAGGGCGGCAGGATCCGCGCGATTGGCGGCGGGATGGCGACGCGCGCCCGTGCGATGCCGGAGCTGCCGACGCTGCAAGAGCAGGGGATCAGCGGCTTCGAGTGCTATACGTGGAACGCGATCCTCGCCCCGGCGAAGACGCCGGCACAGATCATCGCCCAACTCAACGCCGCGATGAACAAGGCCCTCGCCGATCCAACGGTCTTGAAGCGGCTGCAGGACACTGGCGTCGACCCGACGCCCAACAGCACGCCGGATAAGACTGCCGAGTTCATCAAGACGGAGCTGGCAAAGTGGGCGCCGATCATCAGGGTATCCGGAGCTCACGTCGACTGACCCGCGGGGCCGCGCTTCTCGCGGCCTGCGTGAGTTGCTCCGTCGCGGCGCAGGACGAGGCGCGCAACGTGCGCCGCATCGGCTTTCACGATCTCGCGGCGCGCAGCGCGTACCAGCCGACCATCAAGCGCCAGGGCGAGCGCTGGATCGCCTACATCGGCTCGCACGGCGGGCGCAGCGTGAACCCGCTCAACGGCCAACTCGAGGAGCACGGCACGTCGATCCTCGACGTCACCGATCCCACCGCGCCGAAGCTGCTGCATCATATCCCCGGCGAGCGTGGCCGCGAGGTGCCTGGGCGCGAGACCGGCGGCGCGCAGATGACGCGCGTTTGCGCGGGCAGCGAGCTGCCGAAAGGCGATCGAAGCAAGACCTATCTGCTGCGCACATTTGGCGATGCGCGGCAGGAAATCTGGGATGTGACCTCGCCCGAGCGGCCTTCCATGCTGGCGCAGTTTGGCCGATTCACGAGCACGCACAAGAACGAGTGGGAATGCTCGAGCGGCATCGCGTATATCCCGGGCAGCCACGAGGCATACCGCGCCTCGCGCGTTACCCATGTCTACGATCTTTCGGATCCCGCCAAGCCGGTTTTCATCCGCGCCTTCGGCCTTCGCGATCAGCTGCAGGATGCCAAGGGCTACCAGCCGGCGCAGATCCATGGTCCGATCTCCGCCTGGCCGGCGAAGGACCGCGTGTACTTCGGCTACGGCACGAATGCCCGTGGCGTGGCGCAGATCGTGGACCGCGAGCGGCTGCTGCGCGGCCCGCCGCAGCCCACGGCCGAGAACCTGCTTGCGCCGGAGATCGCGCGCATCGATTTGCCGGAGTTCATGGGCGCGCATACCGCGTTTCCGCTGCTGGGCGTCGAGGTGCCCGGCTTCCGCCCGGCGGAGAAAAGGCTGCGCGACTTCCTGGTGATCGTGAACGAGAACAACACCACGGTGTGCAACGAGCCTCGCCAAATGGTTTATTTCGTCGACATCACGGATGAGCGGCGGCCGTTCGGCGTCGCCAGCTACGACGTGCTCGAGTCGAGCGGCGAGTTCTGCAGCCGGGGCGGGCGCTTTGGCGCGCATGCCTCGCACGAGAACATGACCCCGATCTACCACAAACGGCTGATGTTCTTCAGCTGGTTCAACGCCGGCGTACGCGTGGTAGATGTGCGCAACCCATACCGGCCGAGAGAGATTGGCTATTACATCCCGGCGCGCACGCCAAAGACTGATCTGCGCTGCGCCGACGAGGAGAAGAAGACCGGCTGCGTGCCCGTGATCCAGATCAACAACGTCGAAGTCGACGACCGCGGCTACCTCTACGCGGTCGATCGCGCCAACAGCGGGCTCTTCGTGCTCGAGCTGACCGGCGAGGCGCGCGCGATCGCGAGCTTCTAGCCGTCGCTCATCACGATCGATTCTGCTACGAAGCCGCGAAGCGCATCAACGCCTGCGCGTACGCCGGCGCCGTGGGCTCGTGCATGAAATACACATAGGTCTCGCGCCAGGTGGTGGCCGCGAGCTTGCGCGCCCATTGTTCGAGGCCGGCATCGCTGTAGTTTTCGAGTCGCAGGCGCACGTAGCCCCACGGCGCCGTCTCGACCAGCGGCGGCGGCGCATTGTCTTCTCGCTCGGACAGGCAAAGCGCGGCGCCGGCACCTTTCAGCGCGGCGTAAACGTCGTCCGCGAACCAGCTCTCGTTGCGAAACTCGAAGGCCGCGCCGTGCCCCTGCGGCAGCGACTGGAGGAAAGCGGTGAGGCGCGCGAGATCCTTTTTCATCACCGGCGGCAATTGGAACAGCACCGGCCCGCGCTTCTCCCCGAGCGCGGCGAGCGCGCGGTAGAGAAACGCGACGGAATCGGCGCTCTCGGGCTTGAGATGGGCGAAGTGGGTGATGCGGCGCGAGGCCTTGATCGCGAACTTGAAGCCGGTCGGCGCGGTGCGCGCCCAGTTTTCCAGCATCTCGACTTTCGGCATGCGGTAGAACGTGTTGTTGATCTCGACGGTGGGCAGGCGCGCGCTGTACCAGGCGAGCATGCCCTCGGGCTTCATCTCCGCGGGGTAGAAGCTGCCCTTCCATTCCTTGAACGAATAGCCGCTCGCACCTGCCAGCAGCCGCATCGCCTTCCTCCTAGAATTTCCGCATGGCGAAAAACAAGCTCGCCGAATACACCGCGAAGCGCAGCTTCGACGCGACGCCTGAGCTCGCCCAGGTGCCGCTCGCGCTCCCCAACGGGCCTTTGCTCTTCGTCATCCAGCAGCATGCCGCGCGTCGCCTGCATTACGACCCGCGGCTCGAATGCGATGGCGTGCTCAAGTCCTGGGCCGTGCCCAAGGGGCCGTCGCTCGATCCTAGCGAAAAGCGCCTGCCAGTATGGCGCCGGCGAGATGATCGTCTGGGACTGCGGCGTCTACAGCCCCGACGAAGGTGGCACCTGGTTCCACGACCACGACGAAGCCGAGCGGCGCGTGCGCGAGGGGCTGGAGAAGGGCAAGCTCGGCTTCCTGCTACGCGGCGAGAAGGTCAAGGGCTCGTTCGCGCTGGTGCGGATGGCCGACCGGAAGAACTGGCTCCTCATCAAGCACAAGGATCGTTTCGTGGGCGCGACCGATCTGACGGCGATGAACCGCTCTGTCCTGTCTGGCGCAACACTCGATGACGTCAAGGCATTGCGGCGGCAGCGTCTGCCGATCGAACAGCTGGTACCGAGCGGGGCGCCGGAGGCGATGCCGACATCGCTCGCACCGATGCACGCGGAGCTCGGCGACGCGCCGTTCGACCACGCCGACTGGATGTGGGAGCCGAAGCTCGATGGCTACCGCGCGCTCGCCTTCATCAGCGACAAGGGCGTGAGCCTCAAATCGCGGCGCGGCCTCGAGCTCGCGGAGTTTCCGCGTCTGAGCGCCGAGCTCGCGAAGCAGGCCGTGAACGCCATGGTGCTCGACGGCGAGCTGGTGGCGTTCGATGCCGACGGCAAGCCCGCCTTCAACGCCATGCAGAACGTGCAGCCGAACACGCCGGTCGTGTTCTATTGCTTTGACCTCTTGCACGTCGCCGGCCTCAATCTGCGCAAGGCGCCCTATCGCGACCGGCGCCGGTGGCTCGCGCAATGCCTGCTGCCCTCGCCGCTGGTGCAGCTGGTGCACGCGTCGGAGGAAGGGAAAGCGCTGCACAAGGCGGCGATCGAGAGCGGATTGGAAGGCGTCGTCGGCAAGCACAAGGCGAGCGTGTACGAAGCGGGCAAGCGCTCCTCCTCCTGGTTGAAGGTCAAGGCGACTCAGAGCGGCGACTTCGTCATCGGAGGCTACACACGCGGTAAGGGCTCGCGCGCGCCGTTCGGAGCGCTGCTTCTCGGCTACTGGGAAGGCGGCAAGCTGCGCTATGCCTCGCACGTCGGTTCCGGTTTCGACGAGACGTCGCTTGCGGAAGCGAAGAAGCGCCTCGAGCCGCTGCGCCGGGATTCATGCCCCTTCGCCGAAAAGCCGGAGCTGCACAGTCCGACGGTCTGGGTCGAGCCGAAGGTAGTGGCGGAAGTGAAATTCCAGAACTGGACCGACGACGGCTTCCTGCGTGCGCCGGTGTTCCTGCGCTTTCGCGACGACCTCAAACCGAAAGAGGTGCGCCGCCAGATGCCGCGCAAGGCGAGCGTGCCCGACGAAGACAATGAGATCGGTGCCATCCTGCGGCAACTGGACAACGTCAAGACCTCGCTCACGCTCGCCGTCGGCTCGCATCAGATCCGGCTCACGCATCTCGACCGCGTGTACTGGCCCGCCGACCCCGCGCTCAAGCAGGCGGCGCTCACCAAGCGCGACCTGCTGCGTTATATCGCGCAGGTGTCGCCGTTCATGCTGCCGCATCTCGCCGACCGGCCGCTCACCATGATCCGCATGCCCGACGGCATCCATGGCCAGCGCTTCTACCAGAAGCACTGGAGCCAGGAGCGGCCGGCGTTCGCCGAGACGATCACGGTGTTTTCCGATCACAGGGACGAGTCGCACGACTACCTGCTGTGCAACAACCTGCCGACACTGCTGTGGCTTGCGCAGTCGGGCACGCTCGAGTTCCACGTCTGGCACTCGCGCGCCAAAGTGGCGCCCGATGCGAGCACCCAGGCCACGGACTATGCGAGCTCGCTCGAGTCGCTCCAGCAGTCGGTGCTGAACTACCCGGACTATGTGGTGTTCGACATCGATCCGTACATCTACTCCGGCAAGGAGGCGCCGGGAGACGAGCCCGAGCTCAATACAGTGGCGTTCGAGAAGGGCAAGGAGGTCGCGTTTCGTCTGCGCGAGCTGCTGAACAGCATGGCGCTCGAGCCGATCGTCAAGACATCGGGAAAGACCGGCCTGCACGTCTTCCTGCCGATCCGCCGGACGATCGACTTCGATGCGGCGCGCCAGGTGTCGGAGTTCGTCGGCCGCCATCTCATGCGCCTGCACCCGAAGGACATCACGCTCGAGTGGAGCGTCCCCAAAAGAACCGGAAAAATCTTCATGGACTACAACATGAACGTCCGCGGCAAGACGCTGAACGTCGCCTACTCGCCGAGAGGCGCGCCGGGGGCGCCGGTATCGATGCCGCTTACATGGGAAGAGCTCGCCGGCGCGCATCCCCTCGATTTCCGCATTACCAACGCTGCCGAGCACCTGGCGCAGACAGGTGACCGCTGGCGAGAGGCCTCGAGCCGCAAGCAGAGCCTGGAAAAAGCGCTGGAGGGCGCCAAAACCTGAAAAATCCCGTTGTATTACAATCCGTTCCCCCACGTTCTTGCCGCATCGTCGGAGGAAGGCAATGGCCGCACGCTCGATCGCATCGCTCACCGTTTCCTTCGGACTGGTGTCCATCCCGGTCAAGCTCTTCTCGGCCACCGAGGCGAGCCGCGCCATCTCGTTCAACCTGCTGCACAAGACCTGCGGCTCGCGGCTCAAGCAGCAGTACTTCTGCGTGAAGGAAGAAGTGCCGGTGGCGCGCGAGGACATGGCGAAGGGCTACGAATTCGCGAAGGACCAGTACGTCATGTTCACGCCCGAGGAGCTGAAGGCGCTGGAAGAGGCGGGCACGCATACTGCCGACATCGCCGAGTTCGTGCCGCTCGACTCGGTCGACCCGGTGTACTTCGACAAGGCCTACTACCTGGCGCCCGATAAGGGCGGCGCCAAGCCCTACGCGCTGCTCGCCCGGGCGCTGCGCGATACGAAGCGCTGCGCGCTCGGCCGCTGGGCGGCGCGCGGCAAGCAGTACATCGTGATGATCCGCGCGGTCGAGGACGGTCTGGTGATGCAGCAGCTCCTTTACGCCGGCGAGGTGCGCTCGATCAAGGACATCGAGATCCCGAAAACCGAAGTGCGCGACGCCGAGCTCAAGCTCGCCCAGCAGCTGATCGAGCAGCAGGCGGTCGAGAAGTTTGACCCCAGCGCCTACACCGACGAGGTGCGCGGACGCATCGAGGCCGCGGTGCAGAAGAAGGTCGAAGGCCAGGAGATCACGATGGTGGAGGCGCCCGAGCAGGGCGCCCAGGTGATCGACCTCATGGAAGCGCTGCGCGCAAGCCTGGAGAAAAAACCGGCGAAGCGTGCGCAGGCCGTGGAGCCGGCCAAACCCGCGCGTAAGGCCGCCGCCAAGAAATAACCGTGCATCAATACGGTGTGCGCGACGTGCAGAGGCTGTTGCGCCTGCCGCGCAGCACGATCCGCACGCTGGTCGATGCCGGCTTCGTCTCCCCGCAGCGCGGGCCGCGCAACGCCTGGCGGTTTTCCTTCCAGGATCTCATCGTGCTGCGCACCGCCCAGGCGCTCGCGGCGGCGAACGTGCCCTCGCGCCGCATCGCCCGCTCGATGAAAGAACTGCGCCGCCACCTGCCGCAATCGATGCCGCTTTCCGGCCTGAGCATCGCCGCCGAGGCCGACCGGGTGGTGGTGCGCGAAGGCAGCCAGCGATGGCAGGCCGACTCGGGCCAGTATCTCCTTGCGTTCGAGGGCAGCCCGGCGGATGGATCGCTCACCGTGCTGGAACGCCCGGCGCCGCCCACAGAACCGCTCGATGCGTATATAGAGCGCGGCTGCGCTTTGCAGGAAGCGGGGCAACTCGCCGAAGCGGAGCGCGCGTACCGCGAGGGCCTCGAAGCCTGCGGCGAAGACGCCGTGCTGCTCTACAACCTCGGCATCGTGCTGGAGGACCTGGAGCGCAGGAGCGATGCGCTGGCGATGTACGAGCGCGCGCTGAGCGCCGATCCGGCGTTCGCCGACTGCCATTACAACCTCGCGCTGCTCTACGAGGCGCTCGGCAAGCCGCAGTACGCGATCCGCCACATGGCGCAGTACCGGCGCCTGACGAAGAAAAAATAGCTAGAAGGCGCGCCCCGCGCGCAGGTAGATCTTGGTCGAGCCGGTCGCGTCGAGCCCTTTCGCCACGCCGGCGCGCGCCTGCAGGCCGAAGAGATACCCGAAGCGCGGCTCCGAGATGAGCTCGGCGCCGATGCCGCGGTGGTAATCGCGCGCGGCATCCTGGTCCCACGCGGCGCCGACGTCGAAGAATAGGTTAAGAGCGACGCGGTTGATGCCGATCGGCGGCACCATCAGATGGCGATCGATATCGGCAAGCGGCGCGCGCCACTCCACCGTCGCCACGCGGGCGCGGTGTCCCATCAGAGACGGTGTGCCCGTGGTGTAGCCGCGCAGCGCGAAATCGCGCTCGTTGATCATCGGCAGCAAGATCAACTCGTCCGACTTGCTGCCGCCGAGCTCGAAGGGCTCCGCTGCGCGCTGGCCGTAGGCTTCGTTCCAGCGCAGCGCCAGCACGGTCTTCCCCACTGGAACGTGGCCGCGCCAGTCGGCGCGGTACACGTTGCCGCTGAAGTCGGCACCCAGGCCGCGCGAGGTCTCGGCAAAGAGCCGCAGCTCCTGTCCCTGGCTCGGTCCCTCGGAGAGCCACTGGCGCCGGCGCGAGTCGAATCCTCCGACGAGCCCGAGCACGCGCTCGTTCTGCACGCGGGAGGTGCCGAGCGCAAGGTCGTGGAAATGCTCTTCCTCGAGCGCTCCGCCGAGGCCCCAGTACCAGCGCCGATTGAGCGCGAGCTGCCGCCACAGCGACACCCATTGCGCGTTCTGCTTGATGCTGTAGGCCTTGATCTTGGTGCTCGAGCCGTCGGGCTCGCTCGCGCGCACCGTCAGCGTCCGGTTGGCGACGACGCCATGGCGGCCGTCGTAGGCGTACTCCGCTCGCCCGAGCAGCTCGCCCTGCGTCAGCTCGATCATCGGCGCCAGGAGATATTGATGGAGCTCCAGCGCGTCCAAGCCGAAGACGACCGCCCCGAGCGCCACCGCGCCGTCGGCGATCTGCACGAGCGGCGCCCAGGCGGTCGGCCGCAGCGACGGCCAGGGCGAGTAGGGTCGGTCGTCCGCCTCTATCGGTGCTGCGCGCGGGCTGGCGGTGGCTGGGGCTTGAAGCTGCACGCTGCGCCGCTCGAGCGGCGCCTGCGGCAGCCGTTGCAGGCGCAGCGCATCGCCGTCGGCTTCGATCGTGGTCAGCAAGAGCTCGCCCCGTACCGGCGCGCTGATCTCATGTACGCCGAAGGCGGAGCGCGTCCAGCGTGAAAGCGCGGGGCTGCCGCGCTGCCAGGACCACACGTCGTAGACCTTGCCGTAATCGGCGATGAAGAACACTTCATCTGCCGTCTCGCCGAAGCGCGGCGAGTGCTTGATCGCTTCGTCGGCGACGAGGATGGCGGGCGCAGCCGCGCTGACGTCAACGAGCGCCCACCGTCCATCGCGCAAGCTCGTGACGACCACGCGCTGTCCCTTGGCGGCGAGGCCGCTGATGCTCTCGCCCGGCGCCGCGCGGTAGAGCGAGCGCACGACTTTCCCCTGATCGAGGACGACAACCTTGGCCTCGCCGGCGGTGACGCTGAGCGCCGCAATCCGGCCATCGTCGAGCGGCGCGGCAAAGCGATGCCGGGCGCAGTCGCTGACTTTGCTGCGCCGGCCGCGCGCATCGACGTAATGAAGGTCGTAGAGCAGGTTGTGGTTACGGCAGATCTCGAGCTGCGCCATCAGCACACCGTCGTCCGCGCCGGCCGCCAGGCGCGTGTCGCGCTCGGTCTCGCGCAGCGCGCGAGGTGCTTCGCGCGGCGCCTGCCGCATGAGCTTCGGTTTGGTGTAGCCGTCGGCCTGCACGTACCAGCGCGCGCTGTCAGCGGTCAAAACCGGGCTCGAGAGCGAGAAAGCACGCAGCAGGATTTCCCCCTGGACGGGGCTCGGGGACGGCGACGAAAAGCGCGCGCGCAGCCAATTCTGGTAGTCGGCCCATAACGCATCCATCGGCTTGCCGGTCAGCGCGATCGGATTGCTCTGCACCTTGAAGGGCACGACGTTCGCGCTGTAGCTCTCGACGAATCGGGGGATCGCGTCCTCGCCGTAACGTTCGCGCAGGAAGGCGAAGAAATAGCTGCCGTAGAGGTAGTCGCGGTTCAGCGGAAAGCCGCGGCCTTCGGCGTTCACCTCGCTGAGCGGGCGCAGGCCGCGCGCCACTTCGGCGCGCATCATCCCCTCGAAATGGCTGTGACCGAGGCGGCCATAGCCGCGCGCGGCTTCGGACTCGTTGTTGACCGCGAGGCCCTCGAGGATCCACGATGGCTGCAACACGTTGGGAAAGAACGGCAGCAGCCGGCCGAGCACGTCGCGCAGCGCGAGCGGCGGGCCGCTCGCCTTGTCGAGATGCACGATGTGGAAGAACTCGTGGCTCAGCACGAGCTCGAGCCACTCGCGGTTCTGCAAGAGCTCGCCCTCGTCGGGCGGCGAAAGAAAAATGCCGGTGAAGTTGAAGGGCAGGGGCGAGGCGAAGCCGTTGGCGAAGTCCGCCGAGTCCATGAGGACGAGATGCGTCTGCCGGCGGGGCCGCCAGTCGAGAAGAGCCGTAACGCGCGGATAAACTCGCTCCGCGGTTGCGGCCGCGAGCCGGGCCTGCGCGCGGTGCTGCTCGGCGAAATGCACCAGGAAATGCTCGGTCTCGAGGGTGCGCCAGCGCAGTCCCGGGTCCACCCAGTGGAGCTCGAGCCATTGCGCACGGAGCGCGGCGCTCCACAGCAGGAGAAAGGCGCAGAGCGCTGTCGTCCTGATCGGCACTCCGGCGTTATAGCAGCATGCGCATCGCGCTATTGACGCTCGCCTGTCTTTGTCCGCTAGGCGGAATCGCCGGCGAGCGCTGCATCGCGATCGACGGCGATACGCTGGTGTGCAATCACCAGAAAGTGCGCCTCACCAACGTCTATGCCGCCGAGCTGAACGAGCCGGGCGGAGCTGCGGCGAAGCGCCGGCTCCAGGCGCTGATCGCTTCCGGCGAGGTCGCGCTGCGTCCATTCGGGCAGGATCGCTATGGCCGCACGCTCGCCGAGGTCTATGTGAACGGGAGGCGCATCGAGCAGGCCGACATCGGGCCGCGCGCGGGGCGCGGCGCGCGCTGGCAGGGCGAGCGGCATCAGTCCGCGCCCATTCGAAAACCCCGGGTTCCGGGCACGCAGGCGTTTCCAGTGCCGCGTTGAAAAATATTCCTAGGTTTTTTGCTTTATTTTGCGGATTCGTCGGCCCGGGGCGACGTAAAAGTTGTGATGCCGCAACAATGAGTTGTAGTTCAATCCTTACGTTGCCACCTCAAAAAAATCACGCTATCCTTCGCGCGCACGCCTGATCCATGCAGGCCGAAGATAAGAATCCGCAGTAAATATCTGAATTAGGAAGCACTTTGGCCGATCTGGGGTTGGGGGTGGGAGGGGACGGCGTGCGTCGCATTACGACGACTTTCGTCGTCGTTCCACTACACGCTTTCCGTTCACGCAGCAAATCTAAAAACCGTTGTTGCTTGCGCGCACATGTCGTCCTGCCGTGCGCGCCGCACTCGCAAAAGAAAGCCG